>NZ_KV811686.1:119475-143937 GCF_001813175.1 Corynebacterium sp. HMSC069E04
GAGGGGGAGAGTTCTTGTTTTGGCTTCTTGCCGTGACCTTAGAGGTTGATCATGTGGCCGCCGATACCCTCGGCTGCTTCCTTCATAGCCTCAGACAGAGTCGGGTGTGTGTGAACGTTACGTCCGATCTCCTCAGCGGTGAGATCAAAGCGCTGCGCTAGGGTCAGCTCCGGCAGCAGCTCGGAAACGTTGGAGCCCACCATGTGGCCACCGATGAGCTCACCGAACTCGCTGTCAGCGACGAGCTTGACGAAGCCCGCGGTCTCGTTCAGACCAGCTGCCTTACCGTTAGCGGAGAACGGGAAGGTAGCAACCTTGATGTCGCGGTCAGCGAACTTCTCACGAGCCTGCTCCTCGGTGTAACCGAAGGAGGCAACCTGCGGGTTGCAGAAGGTAGCGCGCGGCATATTCATGTAGTCACCCAGCAGCTGGGTCTCAGCGCCGGCGATGACCTCAGCGGCCACGACACCCTGCGCCTCAGCCACGTGTGCAAGCTGCAGCTTCGCGGTGACGTCACCGATGGCGTAAATGCCCTCAACGTTGGTGCGCATGTAATCATCGATAGCGATGGCGCCGCGCTCGGTGAGCTCGACACCGGTGTTCTCCAGGCCGTAGCCCTCGGTGCGCGGGGCAAAGCCGATGGAGACCATGCAGCGGTCCACGGTCAGCGTATCGGTCTTGGAGCCGTCCTTGGACTCGACCTCAACGGTGACATTGTCGCCGTTGTCCTTGATGGCGGTGGTCTTGTAACCGGTCAGGAGCTTCACTCCAAGCTTCTTGTATTCCTTGGCAATAGCCTTGGAAACATCCTTATCCTCGTTTGGCAGGACGCGGTCCATAAACTCCACGATGGTCACGTCCACGCCGTAGTTGGCCAGAACGTAAGCAAACTCCATACCGATGGCGCCTGCGCCAACGATCACCATGGAATCCGGGGCATCATCGTTAAGGATCTGCTCCTCGTAGGACACGATGTTGCCGCCGATTTCCACGCCCGGAAGGGAACGGACAACGGAGCCGGTGGCGATAATGCAGTTATCAAAGGTAACGGTCTTACCCTTGTCATCGCCCTCGGTAATCTCGATGGTCTTGGCGTCCTTGAAGGAGCCGAGACCATTGATCTCCGTAATCTTGTTCTTCTTCATCAGGTAGTGCACACCCTTGACGATGCCCTCCGAAACCTTGCGGGAGCGCTTGTGCGCAACACCGAAGTCGAAAGAAACATCGCCGGAAATACCAAAGGCCTTTGCCTCATGGTTGAAGGTGTGTGCAACCTCAGCGTTCTTAAGAAGAGCCTTGGACGGGATGCAGCCCACGTTGAGGCAGACACCGCCCCAGTACTGCTTCTCAATAACGGCAACCTTCTTGCCCAGCTGGGCAGCGCGGATGGCGGACACGTAGCCGCCGGGGCCCGCGCCGAGTACTACAACGTCAAAATGTTCATTAGTCACGCTCTATAGGATACGTAACTTTAGGCTCGCTGTCCCACCACCCCCGAGCATGTATCCACCAGACGTTCATAGCCGTCCCGATGCAGGCCTAACGCGCGGAATGCAAACTGGCACAAATAAACCCCCAACCCCCAATGAAGGGGATTAGGGGAAGGAAAGCGGGGCACTACCCCCTGCAGATTTCTTAGAACAGACCCCAGTCCAGGGCAGCCTTCGAGGACGTGGAGGAGCCGAAGTGAGCGATCTGGCCCAGCACCTGGTTGATGGAAACGAGGATGGTGTCAAAAAAGTTCATTCTTCTTCTTTCTGTTGGTATTTGAGCGGCGTGCGCGACTTTACGCGGCACCCCTCCCGCGAGGTCACAGCGATGCAGGCAGCCGCCGGAGGCGGTCTCGGTACCTAGCTCCACTAACGAACGAGACTGTCGTTGCGTTACATAACCCAGGAATAGGCGCGGAAAGATTATGACACGGTTTCAACTTCAATACCACCATTCACTCTAATAACTTGGTATGTTTAATCACGCTACCCTTATCTTCGGGGGTACTGAATTGCCCGTCTATCAGTACTTTTGCCCATTTCAAGGGTGGTTTGTCCGGAGCATCTTTTAAACTTGCCCCTACACTTCCGCTCATCATCAAGAAAGCGAGATTCCATGAAGATTGCGCGCTCTCTCACGACGCTGGCAGCGGCATCAGCCTTAGCCCTCGGCGCCGTTGTATCCCCTATCGCCAGCGCATCCGACATTGACCCGGATGAAATCCGCGGTAACGCTGAAAAATCCCAGATTTCCGATATCGACCTTTACGACGAGCTCGAGGAGTACCTGCCTAAGGACAAAGCCGGCAACCCGACGCCGTCCCGTGAGCAGTTTGAGGCTTCCTTCGACAAGAAAGTCTCCTTTAAGAACGTCGATATCAAGAACATCCCGGATGACAAAAAGTGGATGGGCTATGTCTTCAAGTACTGGGATTATCGCCATAAGGTGAGGGGCATCAAGGCCACCGCGCCCGCTATGGGCCGCGACGTCCCCCTTGCAGTGATCACCCCGGACGGCACCTTTGACGCCTCCCGCCCCACCCTCTACTTGCTCAACGGTGCCGGCGGCGCCGAGCAGGGCATGGACTGGATTACTTCCACCGTGGCCAAGGATCTCGATCCGAATACGGAGAAGACTCAGGATCTCGTTCACTACTACGCCAACCGCAACGTGAACGTCGTCATCCCGCAGGCGGGTGCTTTCTCCTACTACACCGACTGGCTGACTACCCCGGACCGCGACTACCTCAAGGGCCCACAGAAATGGGAGACCTTCCTGACCAAGGAGCTGCCGGGACCGCTGGAGGATCGCATTAACGGCAACGGCAAGCGCGGCATCGCCGGCATGTCCATGTCTGCTACCTCCTCGCTGGTGCTGGCGCAGCACAACCCGAACTTCTACGATGCCATCGGCTCCTACTCCGGTTGCGCTGCTACCTCGACTCCGCTGCCAAACTTCTACGCGCAGCTCACGGTGAACCGCGGTGGCGGAAGCACCGAGCAGATGTGGGGTGCGAAGGGCGGCGATTACAACCGCTACAACGATGGCCTCATTAACGCCACGAAGAACAACATGGGCAATTCCAAGGTCTACGTTTCCGCCAACTCCGGTTTGGCTGGAGCAACTGACTTGGGCTCGTCCAAGATTGACGCCTTGGGCTCGTCCCAGGCGTTCAAGTCCTCCTCCACCCTCGTGGTTGAGGGCGGCGTCATCGAGGCAGCCATGAACGCCTGCACGCATGACCTGAAGGCAAAGATGGAGCGCGAAGGTGTCGACGCTGTATTCAACATGCGCAACACCGGTACCCACTCTTGGCCGGGCTGGTACGACGACGTCAACTCCTCGTGGCCAACCTTTGCACGCGCCTTCGGTCTTCCTGAGAACCCCTCCGCACCTGAAGCGGCAACTTATGCCGCAGATGAGGACACGAGCGCTAACGAAATGAAGGCCGAGGCCGATAGTCAGGATGCGAAATTGGATGAGGCAGAGGCGAACAACGACGCCCCCGCTGATTCCCTGCCAGTAGATACTGAGGCGACCGAGCACTAAGCTCTATTCGCCGTACCAATTATTGAATAAGGAACGTTATGAAGCGTCTTAGCTCTCTCCTCGCCGCCGGCGCGCTCAGCGCCGCCGCGCTGGTCAGCCCCGTTGCCGGTGCTGCCACCATCACCCCGCAGCAGGTTGCGGGTGACACTGCCCTATCCACTATCTCGGACCTGCAGGTCACCCCGGAGGTGGAGAGCCAAAAGTGGTATGAGCACTACAAGGATGACGCCCGCGTTCTCAAGCTGGAGGCTACCTCGCCGGCGATGAACGGCCGCGCCATTCCGCTGGCTGTCATCCCGGCTAAGAACCCGGACCGCCCGACGGTCTACCTGCTCAACGGCGCTGGTTCCGCCGAGCAGGATTCCGACTGGTTGTACATGTCGGATGTCGTGGACTTCTACGCTGAGAAGGACGTCAACGTGGTGGTTCCGCAGGCAGGTGCCTTCTCCTACTACACCGACTGGCTGGAGGATCCCAACGGCAAGTACCTCAAGGGCCCGCAGAAGTGGGAGACCTTCCTGACCAAGGAGCTGCCTGGCCCGCTGGAGGAGCGTCTGAACGCAAGCAACAAGCGCGCCATCGCCGGCATGTCCATGTCCGCGACGTCGTCATTGCTGTTTGCTCAGCACAACCAAGGCTTCTATGACGCAGTTGGTTCCTTCGCCGGCTGTGCTGCGACCGCCTACCCCACCGAGTACGAGTTCCTGCGCCTCACTGTGAACCGCGGTGGCGGCCAGCCGGAGCAGATGTGGGGACCGATGGGCTCTGCCTACAACCGCTACAACGACGCCCTGATGAACTCCGAGAAGCTGCGCGGCACCAAGCTGTACATCTCCTCCGCATCGGGCTTCGCCGGTGAGCAGGATACCCCGTCCTACTACATCAACAAGGGTTACAGCCCGTTGACGGCCTACCTGGGCTCGGCGCAGCTGCAGGTGGAAGGCGGCGTCATCGAGGCGGCAGTTAACCACTGCACCCACATGCTCAAGGCAAAGCTGGATAAGCAGAACATTCCGGCAACTTACAACCTCCGCAATGTGGGCACGCACTCCTGGCCGGGCTGGCGCGAGGACCTGGTGAAGTCCTGGCCTACCTTTGAGGAAGCCTTCAACTCCTAAACAGTGAGCTAAGCATGTCGTGGTTCGGCATGCCTGCTCCCCTGGCTTCGGATAAGTCAAACAGGGCGGTAGGATAGCGGCATTATGAAGCTGCTTTCTACCGCCCTTTCGCATATCTCGTCCGCCCGCGGCCACGCCGCACCTACTCGGGATAGCTATACCGGGGTGGATTTCAACCTCGGCTTCGAAATCACCCACTATGACTTGGACCTGGCCTACCGCGTGGAGCTCAACATGCTCCAAGGCGAAGCTGTGCTTCATATTCGCGCATTGGAGGACTTGGACAGGCTCACCCTCGACCTCGGCGGCGCCATGGTGGCCCGCCGCATCACGGCAAAGCATGCACCGCGCGTAGCCAAGTTCCGCCTATCCGGCGGGAAGCTGCGCTTGAACTTCGCCGACACAATCGCAGAAGGCCAAGAGTTTGAACTGCTGATTCGCTATGGCGGATCACCCCGCCCGCTGCGCACGCCATGGGGTGAGATCGGCTGGGAGGAGACGGATTCCGGCTCTTTGGTAGCTAGCCAGCCCAATGGCGCGCCCAGCTGGTTCCCGTGCGATGACACCCCGTCCGCAAAGGCCACCTACGATATTCGCATTACCGCCGACGATCCTTTCGTGGTCATCTCCAACGGCAAGCTGGTCTCCCGCCGTAGCGCGGGTGGTTCCATGACGCGCTGGCACTACCGCGTCAAGCACCCCATGGCCACCTACCTCGCCACGGTCCAAGTTGGTGAGTACATCGAGATCTCACTTGGGGCCAACGTCCGCGCGTGGGCACCGGCCCGCCTCAAGCACGTAGTGCTCGAGGAATTCGCCCAGCAGCAGGAGATGCTGGATTTCTATTCCACGCTCTTTGGCCACTACCCCTTCGCCGATTACCAGGTAGTCATCACCGATGATGAGCTGGAAATCCCGCTCGAAGCCCAGGGCCTGTCTATCTTTGGCTCCAACCACGTCAAGGGGGATCACGTCTTCGAGCGGCTCATCGCGCACGAGCTCTCCCACCAGTGGTTCGGCAACTCCGTGGGCCTGATGGAGTGGAAGGATATCTGGCTCAACGAAGGTTTCGCCTGCTACTGCGAGTGGCTGTGGTTTGAGCACGCGCATGGCCGCCCGGCACATGAATCAGCGCGCTCGCATTATCAGGTGCTGGCCCGCAAGAAGCAGGACATCCTGCTCAGCGATCCTGGTACGCGCGATATGTTCGATGACCGCGTCTACAAGCGCGGTGCGCTGACCGTCCACGCACTGCGCCGCCTCGTGGGTGATGAGGCCTTCTTCCGCACGGTGCGGGAGTACCTCACCGCAGCGCAGCACTCGGTGGTGACCCCGGAGGATCTCATCAGCCGCATGCGCGAGGCAGCGGAGAACCCGGGTGACGTCGACCAGCTCCTAGCCCAGTGGTTGGATAAGCCGGAGCTGCCGCGCTTCCCGCTATAAAAATCGGCCGCTTCATCCCGGCAGTACCATGAGCACTGCATGCTCTAAACTGGGAGACCATGCGCAGACTGCTTGTTACCGGCGGCGCCGGCTTTATTGGTGCAAACTTCGTGCGGCTCGTGGCCCAGCAGCGCCCGGAGGTGGAGATCACCGTCCTAGATAAGCTCACCTACGCGGGCAATCGCGCCAATCTCGACGGCGTGGACGCCGAGCTCGTGGTAGGGGACGTGGCGGATGAGGGGGTCGTCGACAAGCTCGTGTCCCAGGCGGATACCGTGGTGCACTTCGCAGCGGAATCCCACAATGACAACTCTTTGCGGGATCCTTCGCCCTTCCTCCACACCAACATCATGGGCACCTTCGTGCTGCTGGAGGCCTGCCGCCGCCACGATGTGCGCCTCCACCACGTCTCCACCGATGAGGTTTTTGGTGATTTGGACATTGGCGCCGATACCTACTTCACCGAGGAGACTCCCTATAACCCCTCTTCGCCCTATTCGGCCACGAAGGCCGGCTCCGATCACCTGGTGCGTGCGTGGGTGCGCAGCTTTGGGCTGCGGGCAACCATGTCTAATTGCTCCAATAATTATGGCCCGTATCAGCACATTGAGAAGTTCATCCCGCGACAAATCACCAACCTGCTTCTAGGTCAGCCAGCCAAGCTTTATGGCACCGGCGAGCAGGTGCGGGATTGGATCCACGTGGATGATCACAACGAGGCGGTGCTCGCCATCCTGGACCGCGGGCGCATCGGGGAGACCTATAACATCGGCGCCGACCAGGAGGATACGAACAACCGCCAGGTCATCGAGATGATTTGTGAGCTCATGGGGGCGACGGATAATGGCCGGGCGCGCTTTGAGCACGTGGCGGACCGCCCGGGCCATGACCAGCGCTACGCCATGGATGCCAGCAAGCTGCGCCGCGAGCTGGGCTGGACCCCGCGCTACACAGATCTGCGGGAGGGCCTAGCCGCCACTATTGAGTGGTACCGCGCACACGAGGACTGGTGGCGTGCGGGCAAGGAAGAAGTTGAAGCCAACTACGCGAAGCAAGGACAGTAAAGAAACCATGAAGGTGCAGTCAACGGCCATTGAGGGCCTGCTCATTGTGGAGCTCGACGTCCACGGGGATAACCGCGGCTGGTTCAAAGAGAACTGGCAGCGTGAGAAGATGGTGGCGGCAGGTTTGCCTGACTTCCAACCGGTGCAAAACAACGTTTCCTTCAATGCGGAGAAGGGGGTTACGCGCGGGTTGCACGCGGAGCCCTGGGACAAGCTGGTCTCGGTGGCCTCCGGCCGGGCCTTCGGCGCGTGGTGCGATCTGCGTGAGGGCTCTTCTACCTTTGGCCAACTGGTAACCCACGAGCTGCGCGAGGACATGGCCGTCTTCGTGCCGCGGGGCGTGGCCAACGGTTTCCAGGCGCTGGAGGCCTGCGCCTACTCCTACCTGGTCAATGACCACTGGTCCCCGGATGCGGAGTACACCTGCGTCAACCTGGACATGGTGGACTGGCCGCTGGAGCCGACGGAGATCTCCGACAAAGACAAGGCGCACCCCGCGCTTGCCGATGTCTCCCCCATGCCCCCTCGCCGGATCCTGGTCACCGGGGCCAACGGGCAGCTGGGCCGCGCATTAAAGAAGTTCTTGCCCTCCGCTGGCTTGGGCGCGGTGGAGTTCTGTGGGCACTTAGACTTCGATATCACCAACCCGCCTGCACGCGCGTGGAAGCAGTACTCCGCCATCATCAACTGTGCGGCATACAACGATGTCAACGGCGCGGAGGACGATCGCGCCGCGGCCTGGGCAGTCAACGCTTCTGCACCGGCGAAGCTCGCGCGCATTGCGGCGGAGAATAACCTGACCTTGGTGCATGTCTCCAGCGATTACATCTTTGATGGCTCCCACGAGATCCACTCCGAGGAGGAACTGCCCTCCCCGCTCTCGGCCTATGGGGCGTCGAAAGCCGCGGGCGATACCGCCGCGCAAACCGCACCGCGCCATTACGTCATCCGCACCTCGTGGGTCTTCGGCGATGGCGCCAACTTCATGGCCACCATGCGCTCGTTGGCGAATAAGGGCGTCAAGCCCTCCGTCATTCATGATCAGCGCGGGCGCCCCACCTTCGCCGAGGACCTGGCCAAGGGCATCATCCACCTGCTCAAGACTGAAGCCGAGTACGGCGTGTACAACATCTCCAACTCGGGCGATGTGGTGGGCCGCGATGAGATTGCCATGGCCGTTTTCACCGGCGTGGGCCAGGATCCCGCCAATGTCGCGCCGGTCAGCACCGAGCAGTACCGCGAGATCGCCGGGCCCGAAGCCCCCCGCCCGAAGGAGTCCACCTTCGACCTGTCCAAGATTGAAGCCACCGGCTTTAAACCCATGAACTGGCGGGCCGCTTTGGCGCTCTACCTGGGGCTTTACCCGGCATAACACTCAACATAACACTTAACTTCCCAGGTGTTATGTTATGTGGGAAGTTAAGTGTTATGTTCGCCAGCCCGCGCCGTCGCGCCCCGGCGCGGGACCCCTCCGTTAAGCTTGAAGCCCATGAAGGGCATCATTCTCGCAGGCGGCTCTGGGACCCGCCTCTACCCCATTACCAAGGGCATCTCGAAGCAGCTCATGCCCATCTATGACAAGCCGATGGTCTACTATCCCCTGACCACCCTGATCCAGACCGGCATACGCGAGATCCTCATCATCACCACCCCGGAAGATCAGGCAGCCTTCCAGCGCCTGCTCGGCGATGGCTCGCAGCTCGGCCTCATGCTGCACTATGCGGTCCAACCCCGGCCCGAAGGTTTGGCGCAGGCCTTCCTCATCGCGGAAGACTTCATCGCTGAGGATGATGTGGCCCTCGTCTTGGGCGACAATATTTTTGACGGACACGGCTTCTCCACGGCACTGAATGAGTGCAGCCGCCCAGGCGGCGGCATCATCTTTGCCTACGAGGTTTCCGATCCGCAGCGCTACGGCGTTGTCGACTTTGACTCCTCCGGCCAGGCCCTGTCCATCGAGGAAAAGCCCGATGCACCCAAGTCTAACCACGCCGTGGTGGGCTTGTATTTCTACGACAATTCGGTGGTGGAGATTGCCAAATCCATCCAGCCCAGCGCGCGCGGGGAGTTAGAGATCACCGCCGTCAACGAGGAATACCTGCGCCGCGGGCAGCTGCGCGTCAAGCGCATGCAGCGCGGTGACGTCTGGTTGGATACCGGCACGGTGGACTCCATGAGTGAGGCCTCGTCCTACGTCGAGGTGATGCAAAAACGCACCGGCACCGTCATTGGTTCGCCGGAGGTTGCTGCCTTCGAGGAAGGCTTCATCGATGCCGCCGCACTCACCGAGCTGGCCGAGCCCCTCCTGAAGTCCGGCTATGGCCGTTATCTCCTCGCCGCCGCCCAAGAGAGCTAAGCCCGAGGTACCGATCGATCAAATAAGGGCTCAGATACCGGAGGTTTTCGGACCTTATTTGATCGATCGGTACGCGCCTAAGCGTCCCTCGCCCTGTATCAGGAGCCACCATCACCCAAACGAGCCCAGACGCGTTAAGGTAATCGCATGCCTAGTTCATCCTCTCGTCCCACCAATGATTCGAAGAAATCAGCGCTATCCACCATCAGCCCCGTGGCGTGGGGATTGTTAGTAATCATTGTAATTCTGGCCATCATCATTGGTTTCCTGCTGGCGGAACGTGCTTCTTCCAACGACGAAGGTACTCACGCAGCGCAGGAGACCGCGACGAGCACGGCACCCACCGAAGACCTAACGAAGGACGCTGACAAGGCCACACCCGGCACGAAATTCGCCGACGGCAAGGGTGACCCGATGATTTTCGGCCCCGGCGGCGATATCAAGACCGGGGATATCACAGTCGTGCACCGCAAGAAAGAGGACGATCCTTTCGCCGTGGGCGCGGTGGATGCGCCCGTGGTGATTTCGGAATTCTCCGATTTCGAGTGCCCGTTCTGCTCCCGCCACGCTAATGTCACCGAGCCGGATATCCTTAAAAAGTACGTGGAAAAGGGCCTGGTGCGCATCGAATGGAATGACTTCCCCGTGAACGGCCCCGCCGCCGTCGAAGCTGCCAAGGCCGGGCGCGCGGCCGCAGCACAGGGCAAGTTCCAGGAGTTCAAGCACGAGCTCTACACCGCCAGCAAGGACATCAGCGGCCACCCAGAATTCGGCATCGAGGACTTCATGAAGTTTGCCAAGAAGGCCGGCGTTGCGGACTTGGAGAAGTTCCGCCAGCAGGCCACGGATGACACCTACACCGAGGTCATCGAGACAGCCACCAGCTATGCGTCCCAGATTGGTATTACGGGTACCCCGGCCTTCGTGGTGGGAGATCAGTTCGTCAGTGGTGCGCAGCCCCTAGAGGTATTTGAGCAGGTCATCCA
This sequence comes from Corynebacterium sp. HMSC069E04, assembly GCF_001813175.1. Taxonomy (NCBI): domain Bacteria; kingdom Bacillati; phylum Actinomycetota; class Actinomycetes; order Mycobacteriales; family Corynebacteriaceae; genus Corynebacterium; species Corynebacterium sp. HMSC069E04. The sequence goes on from NZ_KV811686.1 coordinate 129,983, forward strand.
GGAACAGCTGGGAAAGGCGGCCAATGCCTAAACCACCGCTTATCGTGTGGGTCTTCATCGCACTGGTTATCTTGACCGCATTCTTGGGCGGTTATGCAGTAGGGGTGAGCGTATGAGCATCGGAATTTTTGGCGCCGTCATCGCCGGTGTGCTGACTTTGATCAGCCCCTGTTCAGCGCTGTTGGTGCCAGCCTTCTTTGCCTATGCCTTTGAGTCACAGCGCCAGCTGCTGCTGAAGACTGTGGTGTTTTTCTTAGGCCTGTGCACCACGCTCGTGCCCATCGGCATGGGGCTGGCTGCCTTGCTTGCACAATACCGCGGCCAGGTCATCACAGTGGCGGGCTGGATCATCATTGCGCTGGGAATCTTTACCGCCTTGGGAGGCGGTTTCCGCATCCCCGGCATGGATGCCCTGTCCGGTAAGGCGCGGGGCAAGGTATTTCTGCTCGGCGCGGTTTATGGCTTCGCCGGCTTTTGCGCGGGCCCGCTCCTAGGTGCTGTTCTCACCACGGCCGCAGCGTCGGGCAGCGCGCTCTACGGCGGACTCATTATGGTGGCTTATGCTGCGGGCATGGCTGCACCGCTCTTTGTGCTGGCTGCGCTGTGGGAGCGCCTCGATGTGGGCTCGTGGTCCTGGCTGCGCGGGCGCGAGGTGGTCCTCGGCCCCGTGCGCACGAATACCTTGTCCATTGTCTCGGGCGCGTTCTTCGTGCTCATCGGCGTGCTGTTTATTTTGAGCTACGGCAGCGCAACACTACCCGCGGTCTTAAGCACGGATGCACAGTTCGCAGTGCAGGAAAAAGCCCGCGCCTTCAGCGCGGGCGTGGCGGATGCGTGGGTCTGGTTCGGGCTTTCACTCGCTGCCACGGTGGCCGTGGGAGTGAAAGCAGCCCGCACCCAGGCCTAAGGTTTGCTTAAGGTCTAGTAACCGCGCGCGATGTACTCATCGATGCGCGCCGCCTCAGCACCAATGGTGGTCTCATCGCCGTGGCCCGGGAGGACGCGGGTCTCCGGCGGGAGGTTCAACACGCGGTTGCGCAGGGACTCGATGATGACGTCGAAGTCAGAGTACTTGCGGCCGGTAGCGCCCGGCCCGCCGTTGAAGAGAGTATCTCCCGACAGCAGCGTGGCCTCGTCCGCAATGTAGAGCACCACGCATCCCGGCGAGTGACCCGGCGTGTGGAAGACCACGAAATCGCTATCACCCACGGTGAAGAGCTGGTTATCCTCCAGCGGCACGAAGGTGGCGTCCTCGTGCGTCTCCTCCCACAGGGGGCGATCATCCGGGTGCAGGTACACAGACACACCGAAGTGCTCAGCCACCTGGGGCGCGAGTTCGCAGTGGTCGTTATGTGCGTGGGTGAGGATAACGCCCTTGACGGTGCGCTGTCCTACCTCTTCGATGACGCGCTCGGCGTCGTGGGAAGGATCGATGATGTAGCACTCGGCGTCGCTTGACGCGCCACCAGCGGCCAGGATGTAGACGTTATTGTCCACGTCCCACTCACCGCCATCCAGGCGGAACTTTCCTGAGGTTACAAACTGTTCAATGATCATTTACAGCTCCACTACGGATCGAAGTACCTTGCCAGCCTTCATGGTAGCGAAGGCTTCCTCAACGTCGTCCAGACCAATGCGTTCGGTGACGAAGTCCTGCAGCGGGAAGCGGCCCTGCAGGGAGAGGTCGACGTACATGGGGAAGTCACGCTCCGGCAGGCAATCGCCGTACCAGGAGGACTTCAGCGATCCGCCGCGTCCAAAGAAATCGATCGCCGGGACGTCGAAGCGGCTGGTGAGGTTCGGCACGCCCACCATGACCATGCGGCCGGCCAGGTCGCGGGAGTAGAAGGCCTGGCGGGTGGTCACCGGGATGCCCACGGCGTCAATGGCCACGTCGGTGCCGAAACCATCGGTGAGCTCGCGGACTGCCTCGATGACCTCGTCCTCAGACTTATCCTTCGCCGCAACGGTGTGGGTAGCGCCGAACTTCTTGGCCAGTTCCAGCTTGTCCGGGTCCAGGTCCACGGCGATGACCTTGGAGGCACCCGCCAGCACCGCGCCGGCAATGGCCGCCATGCCCACGCCACCGCAGCCGAAGACCGCGACGGACTCGCCGCGCTTGACGTCCGCGGTATTCACCGCAGCGCCCAAGCCGGCCATCACGCCACAGCCCAGCAGGCCCGCGGCCGCCGGGTCTGCCTCCGGGTTGACCTTGGTGCACTGGCCTTCGTGGACCAGGGTCTTCTCCGCGAAGGAGCCGATGCCGAGCGCCGGGGTGAGCTCGGTGCCGGCGTCCTTATCCCCGTCCGCGAGCGTCATCTTCGCGGAGGCGTTGTGGGTGTTGAAGCAGTACTTCGGCTCACCCTTCTTGCAGGCGCGGCACTCGCCGCACACCGCGCGCCAGTTCAGGACCACGAAGTCACCGACCTCGACGTGGGTGACGGCATCGCCCACGCGCTCGACGACGCCCGCCGCCTCATGCCCAAGCAGGAAGGGGAAGGCATCCTCGATATCGCCATCGCGGTAAGCCAGGTCGGTGTGGCAGACGCCGCAGGCCTGGACCTTGACCACGACATCGTGCTCGCCCGGGGCGGGCACGACGATGTTGACGGTCTCGACGGGCTCGCCCTTCGCGCGCGCAATCACGCCGCGGACGACCTCCGCGCCTTGCTGGGAGTTATTTTCATTTACATTTTCATTAACAGCCATGTCCGCGAGGGTACGCGAAAGGCCCGGGCAACGTTGCCCGGGCCTGAAAAGTCAGAAGAGCGCGCTTCTAGAAGCTAGCGAGGTGGTTGGCCACAAACTCGTGACCGCGAGCATTGATGTGCAGCGGCAGGTTACCCGGACCCGCAGAGAAGTCCACCAGACCCGCCCACAGGCGCTTGTCGGCGTCGGCACACATGCCACGATCCCAGGTCATCGGCTTCATGTCCACGAACTCGGTTCCGGTAGCGCGCGCCAGGTCCACCTGCATCCACTGCGCGACGTTTTCATAGCGCTGCACCATCGGCAGAGCCGTGGCATCGGCCGGCTTCGGGCCGAAGTGGAGGAGGCAGTAGCGGTCACCCGAGCCAATGGTCGGGTAACCCACAATCTGGATGCGGGCATTGGGCGCTGCCGCACGGATCTTGTGGATCAGCGGCGCATTGGCGCCGACCCAGCGGGCGCGCAGGTCGCCGTCGGAAAGCCCGGCGTTGTTATACGTATCGTTGAACCCGCTGGAGAAGAGCACGCGCTGGGTGTCCGCACTGAGCGCGCCACGGCGAATGGCATCGTCGATCTGTGCATTCACCTGCGGCCCCTGGGACATGGACACAGCACCGGAGCAGGAGAAATCCGCCACCGGCATGCCCAGCTTGGCGGCAGTGCGCTTGGCGTAGTTATTGCCGGACGGGCAGTTCAAGCTCGGGTTGCGCTGAGAAGAGCCCAATCGCGAGGACAGATACACATCCAGTTGCGGATCCGCGAGCACGGAATCACCGAAGGCAACGAGGTTACGCTCGCCGGCAACTGCCTGGGGAGCTTGAGTCAATCCAACCGCCACGAGGAGGGCGGCGCAGAGGGTGGCAATGCGCTGAGTAGACTTCACGTGACTAATGTCCTTCCAAGAGAGTATGTTCTAGACCGAAACCATAATAGACTACGCTAGCGGTTGCAGCTTATGTAACAATAGCAACACCTGTAACAGGTTGTCGTTTTAATTGTGGCGAGTCTGCCGTCCCCGTAACCTCTTTTCCCCTCTTTTCGATGAGAACCTTATGAAGCTTTCTGATGTAACCTTTCACGCCGCTGCCCTCGGGCGTTTTATCCCCTCGCTGTTCCGCGCAGGCCTCATTAGTCCCGCCGGCGGCCCGCGGGCGGTGGCCTTGACCGCACCGGTTCTCGCGCGCTACCGCTTCACCACCGCCCGCGAAGTAGAGCAGGCATACATGACCTGCCCAGAACGCCTAGCGCTTATCGACGATGACGGGGCACTCACCTACCGCCAACTGCGCGATCACTCCCGTACCTTTGCGCGCTGGTTGCGCTCCCTAGGCCTCGACGAGATCCGCCTCGGTGTTATGGCACGCAACGGCCGCGGCATCATCACCCCGTTGGCCGCCAAGGGCTATGCGGGGGCACACATCTTTTTGCTCAACGTTGGTTCTTCCCCCGAGCAGCTTGCCGGCTGCATCGAGGAAAACCGCATCAACGCGCTCGTTATTGACGATGAATTCATCGACCGCCTCGCCCCCACCGACGGTCCTAGTCCCACCAATAATGCTAGCCCCATTGACGGCCTGCACGTGGTCATTGGCCACGAGTCCGGTGCGGAGATTCCCGCTGAACTGGCGCAGGCGGCATCGCTGCGCAAGATCGTGGAGAACCCGCGGGACGTCGAAAAGCAGAAGCTCCCCACCTGGCCCAAGCACGGGCATATCGTGCTGATGTCCTCCGGCACCACGGGCATTCCTAAGGGGATCATGCGCCCAGAGCCAACGCTGCCGGTGGTGGTTGCCTCCATCGTGGATGCGGTGCCGTGGCGCGGAGACCAAAAGGTACAGATGACCGCTTCTATCTTCCACACGTGGGGCTGGGCCTGCCTCAACATCGCCCTGGGCCTGCGCAATACCATTGTCACCCGCCGTGTCTTTGACCCGGCGGCCGCGCTCGATGATATCCAGCGCTACCAGCTCGATGGCTTGCTCTCCTCCCCCGTCTTCTTCCGCCAGATGGTTGAGGTGGACCCGGATTCGGCGTATGACACCTCAAGTCTGAAGTTCATCGCATCCGCCGGGCACGCGCTGACCCCGGAGATCGTCATGGAAACCCACGAGCGATTCGGCCCGATTCTCTGCAATGTTTATGGCTCCACGGAGCTAGCCCTAGCCTCAACCGCCACGATGGAAGAGGTGGCTAAGGACCCGACAATCGGCGGCAAGATTGCCTCCGGCACCAAACTCCGCATCCTCGATGAGGAGGGCAATGAGGTCCCGCGCGGCGAGGTCGGTGAGATTTACCTGACCAATTCCACCGCGCTCATTGGCTATACCAACCCGAAGATTCCGCTCAACAAGGTCGATGGACTCATTTCCATCGGTGACTTGGGCTATATCGACCCCGACGGTTACCTGCATGTCGTGGGCCGCGCGGATGACATGATCATCGTCGGTGGTGAGAACGTGCACCCGCAGTCGGTGACGGAGGTTCTTGAGGCCATGCCGGGCATCGCGGAGGTGCACGCCGGCGGCGTGGAGGATGAGACCACCTTCCAGCGCATCGCCGTGTGGGCAGTAACCACGCGGGATGCCCTGGGCAACACCGTGACTGCCGATAGCATCCGCACCTGGGTCCGCGAGAACCTCGCCGACCACTCCGTGCCGCGCGACGTCCACTTCCTAGACAAGCTGCCGCGCAACGCCACGGGCAAAGTGGTGCCGCGCCTGCTAAGCCACACCGACTAGCCCACGCTCATTTTTCTCTGCTTGTTTTCTCAAGGCATAGAACCCACCAAGCCAAAACTGCCCTAGTTGCCAAAACCTTCGCTCCTCACCGCATGAAGCAGCATGGGTTTTGTCAACTAGGGCAGTTTTATGTCTGGGCTGAACCGAATCAGATTAGTTGCTGCGCTTGACGGTTGCGGCGACCTCGCCTGGCAGGGCATGACCCTCGCGAGCAATGTCGACTCCGGCAACCTGCTTGGCCGTCGGGCACACCACCGGGGTGATGAGGTTGACGCCGCGCTCGCGCAGCTTGCTCGCCTCCACCGCGATGATCGGCGTGCCGGCAGTGACGGTATCGCCCTTCTTGGCCAAGGCCGTGAAGCCTTCACCCTTCAACTCCACGGTGTCGATACCGATGTGGATGAGCAGGTCCAGCCCGTCTGCTGTCTTCATGCCAAAAGCATGGCGCGTCTTGAAGACCATGGTGATGGTGCCGTCTACTGGGGCGCAGACGTCGAAGGCATCGACGGCATCAGGCATAACGGCGAAGCCTTCGCCCACCATGCCCTGGGCAAAGGAGGCATCCGGGACCTGGGAGAGCTCGACGACGTCACCCGCGAACGGCGCGCGCACGTCGACATCCGGGTCATCGCTGCTGACGCTCTTGGCGCTGGAGCCGGCCGGCACGCTGGCTGCAGCCCCCGCAGCTCCAGTCGCGCTCGCTGCACCAGTCGTGGCCAGGGCCGGGGAACCGTGGCGCAGCTGGTGGCTGACTTCGTCATACATGAACTGTACGGCCGGGCCCACGATGACCTGAACACTCTTCTCGGAGGGGTGGATGACACCGGAGACGGCGGCGCGTTTGATCAGGGAGTCGCGAACAAGCGCGCGGTCCTTGACGCCCACGCGCAGGCGCGTAGTGCAGTAGTCCAGTGAGTCGATGTTGTCTTTGCCGCCGAGGCCCTCGATGATGCGGGCGGCATCGGCTGCGGTCTTGTCATCGCCCGTAGCGGAATCCGCCGCGTCCTCGGCCTCATCCTCGCCGCGGCCCGGGGTCTTGAGGTTAAGCCAGCCGATGAGGAAGTAGAAGATGATGAAGTAGAGGAAGAAGAAGCCCACGCCCATCACCAGCAGCATGTACCACTTGTTGGCCAGCGGGTTCTGCGAGGAAAGCAGCATATCCACGAAGCCGGCAGAGAAGCCGAAGCCAGCGGTCCACTCCATGGTGGAAGCGATGAAGACGGACAGGCCCATCAACAGCGCGTGCACCACATAGAGCAACGGGGCGACGAACATGAAGGAGAACTCCAGCGGCTCAGTCACGCCGGTGAAGAAGGAGGCCAAAGCACCTGCGGCCATCAGGGAACCGACGACCTTGCGCTTCTTCTTATCCGCACGCAGGTACATCGCGAGTGCCGCGCCCGGCAGACCGAACATCATGACCGGGAAGAAGCCCGCCTGGTAGCGGCCCACAACGCCCTCGACCGTGCACTGTCCATTCGCCCAGATGCCCGGGCAGTCCGCGGCGGAGGTGGCGGCTGCGGCTGCTTCGATGGTCTTTTGGCCCGCCTGGAAGTTGCCAATGTCGTTGATACCGATGACGTCGAACCAGAAGACGGAATTCAACGCGTGGTGCAGGCCAGTCGGGATGAGCAGGCGGTTAGCCACACCATAGATACCGGCACCCGCCGCACCCAGGCCCTGGATGGAGGTACCGAAGTTGAAGAGCGCGTTGTAGATGAACGGCCACACGAAGTAGAGGACGCCGGAAATCACCATGGCGATGATGGCGGTAAGAATCGGCACGAGGCGCCGGCCTGAGAAGAAGGCCAAAAAGTCCGGCAGCTTGGTGCCGTGGAAGCGGTTATAGACCCAGGCCGCCATGATGCCGGCGAGGATGCCAAAGAGGACGTTTCCGCCGCCCACGGCGTTCCAGCCCTCCGATGCCCAGTGCAGAGCCTCATCGCCGGTCAGCGCGGTGGGGTCTTCGATGCCGCGATAACCAGCCACGGCGTCGGGGCCGAGCAGCTTCATGAAGGTGGCGAAGGCCAAGAAACCAGAGAGTGCCGCAGCACCGTTGGAATCCTTGGCCAGGCCGAAAGCAATGGCGATGGCGAAGATCCAGCCCAGGTTGGCCAGGACCGCGTCACCGGAGCTAATCAGCAGCTGGGCGGCGAGGTTATCCGGGCCGGCGGCGCTGGAAATCCAGTAGCCAAGGCCACTGAGGATCGCCGCGACGGGCAGCACCGCCACGGCGCCCATGAGGGCTTTCCCGAGCCGCTGTAGCGGCCCCATGACATCTATTTTCATGTCTGAAACGTCCTTTCGAGCGGAAGAAGGTGGAAGGAAGAGCTTTAGTGCAGCCTGTTCTGGTCCGCGAAGAGGTAGTACTCGCGGTCCTCCAGGAGAGCGGCGGCGGCTTCATCAACGATCACGGTCGCGCGCGGGTGCAGCTGCAGCACCGAGCCAGGGCAGCGCGCGGAGAGCGGCCCCTCGATCATCGCCTGTACCGCATTGGCCTTGTTGGTGCCGGTGGCGATGAGGAGCAGGTGGCGGGCCTCGCTAATCGTGCCCAAGCCCTGCGTCAGTGCGTGGCGCGGAACCTCCTCCAGGTTGTCGAAGAAGCGGGAGTTATCCTGCACGGTCTGCGGATGTAGGGCCACCACGCGGGTGCGAGACGTCAGGGAGCTCGAGGGCTCGTTGAAGCCAATGTGGCCATTCGCGCCAATGCCGAGCAACTGGACATCGATGCCGCCGGCATTCCGGATGGCCTGGTCATAGGCGGCGGTGGCTGCCACGGGGTCGGCAGCGCTGCCCTCTGGGCTCTTGACCAGGGCATCATCAAAATCGACGTGGCTGGTGAAGTCACGGCGGATGGTGGCGTAGTAGGACTGCTCGTGCTCGGGGGCGAGGCCTAGGTATTCGTCGAGAAGAAAAGCGCGGCTGCCCGCGAAGCTGACCTCGCCGCGCTCGTGGCGGGCGATGAGCTCCTTGTACGTGGCCACCGGGGTGGAACCGGTGGCCAGTCCCATGGTGGCTGAGGTGTTGGCGTAGCTTGCGAGGATATCGGCGGCGGCGACGGCCACGTCGGCAGGGGTGGAGCGGATGAGGATTTCCATGATGTGCCTTTCTGATGCGAGTGAGAGTGCTCTTTAGGAGTTTATAAATTCGGTGCCACCGACAATGACGCGCACCGGTTCCAGCTGGGCATTGAGGCCCACCAGGTTGGCACGTGCGCCAACCGCGATGCGGCCCAGCTCCGCCTGCCCCAGCACGCCGGCGGCAGTGGTGGAGGTAAAGCGAACCGCCTCGCCCAGACCATGGCGCGCGGCGAAGCTGGCGAATTGCTGGGCCAAGGTGGACGTGCCACCCGCGATGGCGCCGCTGGGCACGCGGGCTACTCCCCCGCTCACGGTGACGGGCAGCGAGCCCAATTCATACTCACCGTCGGCCATACCGGCCGCCGCCATGGCATCAGTGATGGCGAAGGCGCGGTGGCTGTGCACCATGTCCACGGTGCCGTCGACAAGATGCACGCCATCGGCAATGAGCTCGACGGATACATCGCCCGCCTTCGCCGCGGTGAGCAAGGCCGCTACCGGGCCCGGTGCGCGGTGGTGAATGGAGGGCATACCGTTGAACAGATGCGTTCCAGTCACGGTCAGGCCGAGCTCCTTGGCCTTGGCAATGACGCCCAACATGGTGTCGTAGTCGGCCTCGGTGTGGCCCAGGCTGGCGATGATGCCATGCTCCGCGCAGACTTCGAGCAGCTTGTCAGCGTTATCCGTTTCCGGCGCAAAGGTAATGGAACGCAGGTGGCCGCGGGCCGCGGCGATGACCGCGCGGAAGAAGTCCGGGTCACCGGGCACGATGCGCGAGGGGTCCTGTGCGCCACACTTGGCCGCCGCGATGAAGGGGCCCTCCATGTGGATGCCGGCGATTTCACCCTCCTCAGCCAGCTGGGCCAAAAGCTCAGCTCGGGCGCACAACTCTTTCTGCGTGCCGGAGACCAAGCTGGCCAGCAGCGTCGTGGTGCCGTGCGCGCGGTGGAAGCGTGCGGCGGCCAGGCACTGCTCGTAGTCGCCGTTGGGGAATCCCCCGCCGTTGCCGCCGTGGTTGTGCAGGTCCACGAAGCCGGGCACCCACAGCAACACATCCGGATCCCCGGCGCGCCAGGCGGCCTCGGCTGAGGGGGCATCGCAAAGCGCTATGCCCTCAATGCTCTCCCCGAATGTGACGGCCCCGGCGCGCAGCTCGAAGTTCTCATCGATGTAGAGGCCCTCGACGTGGCCTTTCGCCTCTGTCTGCATGACTCATTCGATTCTGCTTGTACAGGCTGGCGTGGCGCAGCCCGGCTGACAATTCACTTGAAATTTATCAGGGCTGCTGATTTTTGTGAATCACGCCTCCGCCGAAGGGGGTGTGTGAGCACAGGTGACTTTTAGCGTGTTAGGTGCACCGCGTGGGATGTCGAAAGGCCCGGCGAGCTACCAGCCGCGGGTGGCCACTCGGTCCCAGAGCTCGTTGTTCGCCAGCTCGCCAGCACCCGCAGGCGAAGTGCCAACGAACACGTCTCGTGCATCAGGATCATCAGCAAGAATGTAGCGGAACCACGCGGTGGCATAGCCGTCCCCGAACTCTAAGACGTCCTTGTGGTCCGCGCCCAGGCGGCGGGCAATGATTGCCGGACCACCGGCTGATTCAAAGTTCTCCTCTAGGTCTGACCACGGGCTGACAAGCCAGCGGTCCGAACGGCCATCGCTCGTCATCAAGAACAGCGGTGCCTTGACGTCCGCGGTGGTGTAATCCCAGTCATTGGACTGTGCCACTTTGTGGGAGGCCGGGCTCGCCGCATACACAGCTGCTACCTCCGTGTGGGCTGCAGCGTTGATAGCGCCCGCGCCGCCCTGTGAGTGTCCGAAAATACCGACCCGTGATCGGTCCACTCGGGAATCCAGTTCCGGCAATCGCTCAATCAAGTGCACGACATTCTCCCCGGTTCCGGTTTGGGGCGTCTCATCACCGACGACCACGAAGCCCCAACTGGCCAGGTGTTCCGCCACGGACAAGTAACTGCTCAACGGCGTGTTCGTGCCATTAGCCATGACCACCGCCGGAAATGGTCCCGCGCCCGTCGGTGCCGCGATGGTCACGTCACCATCACGCCGCACGTCGACCTCGTGCGGCCCCTCGCCCGCAAACGACGCTTCCAGCGGACCACCCGTCTCAGCGCTGTATCCGGCAGCCACGCCGTCATCACCGGTCACGCTGTCTGCGTCCACCCATTGCATGAATCCCACAAACCCGACAAACGCCACCACAATCACGGCCACCACGGCAATCATGCCAACCACAAGCTTTTTCATGCTCTATATTGTGTTTCCCACGAGAGCGAAGGTCACTAGCGCTAGCACTACTTTTACCTGTACACAGTGCATGACCTGGCACCACCTACAAAAAGACGATACGGCGAATCAAAGTGCGGTCGCTCCCCGTCCCACAACGGTAGAGTTGAGGCCATTTAGCCCACCTGACCCGCCACTTGCACGGAGCTATCCTCATGGCCCACTTTTCTGCACGCCAGCTCAAGCACTTCATGGGATTCTGGCCGCCCTTCTTGGGCGCTGGCATAAAGATCAAGGAATTCGCTAATGACGGAACTCGCGTCGTTGTCAGCCACAGGCCAAACATGCTGACCAAGAACGCCATGGGCGTAGCCTTCGGCGGCACACTCTCCGCCATGACGGATCCCTTCTTCATGCTTGCCTCCATGCACCGTCTGGGCAAGGAGTACCGCATCTGGGATGCCGCGGGAGAAATTAAGTACCTCAAGCCCGGCCGCGGCACGGTCACCGCCGATATGCGCATCCCCGAGGAGACCTACGCGCTCATCGAAGAAAAGACGGCCAACGGCGAGAAGTACCTGCATTGGTTCGACGTGGACATTCTTGATGAGGAAGGCGATGTCGTCGCCCATGTGCGCCGCCAGGTGTACTACCGGCGCAAGCAAAAGTAAGCGCTGAGTGAGCAAGTCCCACCCGGTTTTAGACACAGTGGATCAAATTTGGCTTAAGGGACATTTCGTGTGGATAAACCGATACGGATTCCTGGGGCAGCCTGGGATAATGCGGTGATCTTGATTTTGGATCGGTTCCAACGGCCCGATCTGTGAAATCAATACTGGATAGTCCTAGGTCTGTGATAGGAGGACTGCTGCTGGTGCGGTAAGGCCAATTCCTATGGTTAATAGGAATCGGCCGTCGTGTGACGTGTGCGGCCATGGACTGGTTAAGAACGGCAAGACCGCGGCAGGAACCCAACGCTGGCTATGTCCTAAATGCAACGTTTCATCGATTAATACCCGCGCACACACCAGCGAGATTCGGCATTTCAAAATCTTTATTGACTGGATTCTTTCCGGCGAATCTGCAGACCATTTAGCCAAGCGCCTTGGGGTAACAAGGCGGACTTTGACCCGGTGGTTCAAGCTGCTGTGGTTTATCACCGTGCCCACGTCTACTGACCCCTATCGTGTTTACGATCAGGTTTTTATCGACGGCACCTACTTTCACAAGAAATGCCTGCTGGTAGCCTGCACCGACACACACGTCATCGCCTGGCACTGGTGCCTGCGTGAAAGCTCATACGAGTACCTGAAACTGCTCGACAAAATCGCGCAACCACTCATCGTCACCACCGACGGGGCAGGCGGAGCCCTCAAGGCACTGCGCACTAAATGGCCCGACGTTGCCATTCAGCGCTGCCTAGTCCACGTCCAACGCAACACTTTTGCTGATATCAGCCGCAACCCGATTCACCCAGCCCATAAAGCAATCCGGAAACTGGGCTACATGCTTATCCAAGTACACAACCGTGAAGATGCTGCGCGGTTTACAGCTGCAGTCCACCACACCCGCATCACCTTTGCTGATTGGCTTAAAGAGCGAACCTACCGCAGTGCTATACCAGCAGGCCAAGTACCGAAATGGGTCAGCCCCAACCAGAAATGGTGGTACACCCACCGCAACGCCCGCAGGGCTCTAAAACGGCTAGAAAAGCTCATCCACACAGGACAGCTATTTACTTTCTGAAGTGTCCCAGGTTTTGTTCCGTTTGAGTAGATGGGAAATCTGGAATATGCCAAGAAAATTTGACCAGGATGCGAAGGATCGTGTGGTCCGTCTTGTAGAGGACCGCATCTTGGCGGAAAATATGTCGATGCAAGCCGCGTGCCAGGCAGTAGCCCCAAAGCTGGGGGTGTCATGGCACACAGCCCGTCAATGGACCCAACAGGCCCGCCGTGCGGGAAACATCCCAGAACCCGTGCCTGAAGATCTGGCCGCCGAAAACGCGAGGCTTCGCCGTGAAAATCAAGAGCTACGCGACACCAATGAACTTTTAAAGGCTGCCTCAGCTTTTTTCGCGTCGGAACTCGACCCAAAACGTCGGAAATGATCCGGTTCATCGATGAATACCGGAATCGTTTCTCTGTCGAGTTCATCTGTAAGACGTTGAAGAAAAACCGCGCTGGTGGGTTCATCACCTCGCGTGGGTATCGTCAGTCCAAGGCCCGTGGGGTAAGTGCTCGCGGCCTTCGTGATGCTGTGCTGGTTGAACGCATTAGTGCTATCCATCGGGATAATTACGGCATCTACGGTGTGCGGAAAATGTGGCATGCTCTTCATCGTGACGGAATCGATATCGGTCGTGAACAAACCGCGCGGCTGATGCGTCTAGCCGGTGTATCAGGCAAAGGCAAAGGCCGCTCGCCTATGACCACTCGCACACCTCAAAGGCCGGATTTGCGCCCGGACTTGGTGGAGCGAGAATTCAAAGCCGAAGGCCCGAACAAGCTGTGGGTGGCTGATATTACCTACGTGCGCACGAAGAAAGGCTTTGTGTATGCCGCGTTTGTCACCGATGTTTACTCCCGACGGATCGTTGGGTGGGCGTTATCAGATTCCATGCGCACCGAAGCGTTGCCGCTGCAAGCTCTCAACCAGGCGATCGCGTCTGCTGAGGAAACAACAGGTCTCATTCATCATTCGGATCACGGCTCGCAGTATGTCAGCGTTGTCTACAACGAGCGTCTTGCCCAGCACGGGATTGCCGCTTCCACCGGAACTGTTGGCGACTCCTATGACAATGCTCTGGCGGAAAACGTTAATGGTTCCTACAAAAACGAGCTGATCCATACTCGCAGGTGGGATGAGGTTGTCGAGGTGGAAATCGCGACGTTTGAGTGGGTGTCATGGTGGAACGAGACGAGGCTTCACCAAAGCTTGGGCTACCGCACGCCAGCTGAAGTGGAAACCGAATTTTGGGACCAGCACCCGCCGCAAGCAATAATAGAAATCAAGGCAAACGCCTAGGAACAAAACCCGGGGCACTTCATTCCTTGACCCGCCTAAAGGTGTCACACAAGACTTAAAAGCCACCACGAACCTGCTGGAAGGCGGCATCAACAAACAACTCAAAGACCTAGCAGGAAACCATCGTGGCATGTTCGATGAGCATCAGCGCATCACC
>NZ_KV811687.1:0-1026 GCF_001813175.1 Corynebacterium sp. HMSC069E04
CATCATGGACCACTTCGACCGCCGCCGAGGAGGTTTCTTGTGTGATTTTGGCAGCTAGTTTTGCGTCCACTTCAACTGCCGTTATCGCCCTCCCCAAGTGGGCCATCGGGTGAGTGAGGGCACCGCTTCCTGGTCCGATCTCAATGATGGGGCCGGAGGTTTGTTTCACAAGGTCGATGATGGAGTTGATGATCTTGTGGTTGGTGAGAAAATTTTGGCCATGCTCGTGACGGCCGTGTCCGTATGCAGACATCAGGTGTGCTCCTTGGATTTGAAAGGGAGCCGGGCATGACAAATAGCCGCCCGGCTAAAGGACCGGAGCGGTTTTTAACCTACGGGGTAGGAAACCGCCTTAGCGGTTGGTGCGCAACCGCAAGAAAGCGGTACCTGAAATCAACATGGGTCTAATTATATCCATTTAAATTCGCGTGTGCCTCAGGGACAGTGATGTCTTCCTTGGCGGCGGTCTGGTGGATGAAGGCATCGAGTTTCATGCCGGTGTCTTCTTCAACCTGCAGTTCCAACCAGGCAGAGGTACCGTTAGAGGAAAACCGGTAGGTATCTTTAGGGCGGGTATCCCGATAGGCAATGGAATCATCCAGTGTTTTACATATATCGCGGACTTTGCGCCTGATTTGACTACGTGTAGGAAAAGCCTGATTCGGTTTAGAAGGGGTAAAGAAGTCAGCCAGGATAGTGTCGATGAACTCTAGGGTTTCATCAGTCAAGGCTGTCAGTGCTGACATGGGTTGATCAATAGCAATGAGGGATTCAATGTCGAGCAGGCAGTGGGTGTCTTGTATAGCTTTGACTTTCGGCAGGCTGTTAAGGCGGTGGATAGCGCGCAGGCCTGATTTGATGTGGCCTTCTGGCAGTGACCAGGCCGCCACTAGGGATAGTGCGGTGGTGTTGATATCGGCGTCGAGGCTGGGCATGGCTGCCTGCCAGGTCTCATAGGTAGCACGTCGTGCTTTGGAGCGGGCTATAGCATGTGGGTTATTAGGGTTGGTGGTGGAAAAGAAGAAG
>NZ_KV811687.1:1126-1379 GCF_001813175.1 Corynebacterium sp. HMSC069E04
AATGTCGAGCAGGCAGTGGGTGTCTTGTATGGCTTTGACTTTCGGCAGACTTTCTAGCCGGTGGATAGCACGCAGACCGGATTTAATGTGGCCTTCGGGCAGTGACCAGGCAGCCACTAGGGATAGTGCGGTGGTGTTGATATCGGCGTCAAGGCTGGGCATGGCCCCGACCCAGGTTTTATAGGTGGCTCTCCGGGCTTGAGCACGGGCCATCGCGTGTGGATTATTAGGGTTGGTGGTGGAAAAGAAGAAG
>NZ_KV811687.1:1479-23252 GCF_001813175.1 Corynebacterium sp. HMSC069E04
CATGTCAAGTTGTCACTATAAACGGGGGTATCAACCCCAGGTTTAGACTACACGTTCGACATCAGACGCTCGGGGTCCGCGCCAAAACTACAGTACTGGCCAGGGTGATGCTCACGAGGGCTCTATTCATAACGCACGTCACCGCGCGCAATGTCCTTGCGCCCATGAACAAAGAAATAGACCACTGAGGCAACCAGCATCAAGGCTGCCAGCATCCAATACATGGCGGAGTATCCCGTCGCGGAGATGACCTGTCCCAGCAGAATCGGGCCGAAGCCGATGCCTAGGTCCAGCAGCAAGAAGAAGGTCGAGATCCCCGCACCCATTTCATGCATCGGCACCAGACGCACAGCGATAGCCTGACCCGCCGGCAGGATAGAGCCATATCCGATACCCACCAAGGCCCCCGCAGCAACAATCTGCCAATCAGCACCAGCCGAAGCCAGGACAGCCAAGCCGGCAATAAAGAAGACGAGTGAAGAGTAGATGATGATGTTGTCACCACGGCGGTCCTGCAGCCTACCCAGCACAAAGCGCAGAACGAGGCTCACCACCGCATAAGCCAAGAAGAAGTAGCTAGCGCCCTTCTCCAGCCCCGCGTGGGAGGAATAGCCATTCAGGAAGGTGATAATGCCCGTATAAGCAACACCGACCAAAAGAATGAACACGCCAAAAGGTGCCACCGCTGGGTGCACAATATTCCCCAAGGAGAAGGAGACGCTTCGATGCTCCTGCGCCGGCGCCTTGACGACGAGCCCCAGCCCCAAGGCCACCACCGTCAGCGTCAACGCCACTAGAAACACGGAGTTATAGCCGGCGTTATGGACAATCGCTAAACCTGCCGCCGGACCAAAAGCGGTGGCCAGCGTCGTCCCCAAGGCGAAGTATCCCGTTCCCTCTGCGCGACGATGGTCCGGGATAACCGATTGCGCCACAGCCATCACAGCCGTCGATGCCACCGCATAGCCGAAGCCGTGCACGATACGGACAGCAAACAATAGTGGCAGTGACTGAGCTGGGAAATACAGCGCCATCGCCACAGTGACCACGATGAGGGAGATGACCAGCGAGCGCTTCCGCCCAGCAGCATCCACAATGTAGCCCGAAAAGAGGCGAGCAATCGTCGCCCCCACCACGAAGGCGCTTGAGGCAAACCCGCCCGCTGTGTCCGAGGCCTGGAACTGCTCGACGGCATAGAGTGCCATGATGGTCACGAGTAGATAAAAGACCGTAAATTGGGCAAAATTTACCAACCACGCGAACACAAATGTCGGCGTGATAAGGGAACGGGATTCAGAGGACGTTTGAGACACCTTCTTCGACAGCGTATGGAATTAAGACTTCCACACGCTACCAAAGATCAGAGATACTTTCGAATCCCACTTTCGGAATGTGCAGCGCTTGACGACGACCCTATCCGAACAGTTTCCGCAGGTAGGACGAACCGAATTTCCACTCCGGATCCATCTTTTCGCGCAGCTCGCAGAACTCATCAAATCTTGTATAAAGTTGAGCAAAGTCCTTCCGGGACAGGGAGTTCATCTTGCCCCAGTGCGGGCGCCCACCCGCTGCCCGAAGAATGGGCTCGAGCTTCGGCATATAATCCTGCGGGTTGAGCGCACGTGGAATGTGGAAGGCAATGTACATCGATTCGCGGCCCGATGCTGTCGACAGCGCAACGTCATCCGCGGCCGTCGTGCGCAGCTCCATCGGAAAACCGATACGCCAGTCCTGTTCGTCGATGAAGCGGCGGATCTCGCGGACGGCGGCGGGGCCGTCGGCAAGCGGCACCGCATACTCCATTTCGTGGAAGCGAACCCGGCGCGGGCTGACGAACACGTCGTGAGCAGCTGAACGGTAGCGGTTATGAGAGATAACCGAGGTGGCGAACTTGTTGAGCGTCGGAATCGTCCCCGGAAGAAGACGCCCCAGAGCCAGGGCTGCGGCGAAGGCGCCGTTGCCGATGAGCTCATCGTCGATAAGCGCCTTAAGGCGTGAGCGGCGCTCCCCGTTCGGCTCTAAGCGCGTGTTGGCTTTGACCATCGCTCGGTCGGTGTGCGGGAACCAGTAGGACTCGAGGTGGTCGACGCCCCGAGAGAGCTCCTCCCAGTTATCCATCAGCTCATCGAAGGCAATGCCAGATTCTTCCGCCAGCAGGTCGAAGGCGTCCACACACTGCATTTCGACTTCAACAACCACGCCGAGCGCGCCGACGCTGACGACCACGAGGCGAAGGAGTTCTGGGTCTTCGTCGATGGAATAGCTGCGGGTGTTGCCGTCGGCGTCGATAAGCGTCAGCCCAGTGACCGTCCCCGCAAAGCCCGTGTAATTGATGCCGGTGCCGTGGGTCGAGGTCGAAATCGCGCCCGCCAGCGATTGCGGGTCCACATCACCCTGGTTAGCCAGGGCAAGCCCGAAGGGGCGCAGGAGCTTGGGCACGTCCCGCAAGCGAGTGCCTGCCAGGAAACGGACGCGCTTGCGCTGCTTATCGACGCTCACCAGACCACTCACGTGATCGAGATTGAGCATCGTCTCCTCCCCCGCCGCAATGGAAGTGAAAGAGTGACCAGCGCCCACAGCACGCACGCTGCGGGAGCGGCTAATAATTCCAGGGATCTCGTCTATGCGGGAGGGCTGTACAAACTCCTGCGGTTTCGTGGTGACCGATCCTGCCCAATTGCTAAATGTGGTTGTCATCGGAGTGTCCATCCTTGTCCTCTATAGGTATCCCATACATCAACGCCGTCTTCTCCAACGGCCACTAGGCGGTCGACGTTTTCTGTCATTTCGCCGGCCTTGGCGTGACGGAACCACACCAAGTCCTCGACATTCATATCCATGCCTCGGAGAGGCGTCTGCACCTCACCGGCACCCTCCGTGCTGGAATAGCTCAGCCCTGCCGGCCACACCGGAACCGGAACGCGATCCTTCGCGGGTGGTCCGGAGGCAATCCAGCCTCCGGAGTTGACCGTGGCCCAGCCCGGCGCGGGAACGCGGGAGACCTGGCAAACGAAGAACGCTGCTGCCTTGTGGTTGATGCCGGTGAAGTCATCAAAAATCGCCGGCGTGTAGAAACCGGAGCCAGCGGCCAGCTCGGTCAAGGTTCCTTCGGCCGCGGATTCTTGGAGACTGCCCGTGCCGCCGCCGTTGACGAATTCGATGTCCGCTATCTCCCGCGCGACCTCCACGCAAGCACGGCGCCGCGGGGCCAGGTCCGCCATGGACTTGGTGCGCAGCCAGCGCTTGACTGCCCCCACCGGCCCCGGCAGGCCATCCGCGACGGATGCCACTTGACCCTCATAGGCCATGAGTCCGACAAGCCGGTGCCCGCGCCGAAGAATCTCGCGCGCCAATGCTGAGACCTGTTCCGGCGTGCGCACGGGTGAGCGCCGCGGGCCCACAACTGCGCCCGGCAAATGAAGGGTGCAATCAATGTCAATGGCCACGCGCAGGGATCCCTCAAGCAGGTCTAAGAGCTCAGCACTATCCACCATGATGGTGATGGCCTCGCGCGCGGTGCCATCCGCTGCAAGCTCACGCAGGGCCTTGCGGTTGACGCTCGGATAAGCCACCACAATGTCGCGGAAGCCCTCTCCCACCAGATGCAGAGCCTCTGGAACGGAATAGGCGAGGATGCCACGGTAGCCCTCGTGCTCGAGGGCGCGACGAAGTGCTGCCACGCTGCGGATCGACTTCGAGGCCACGCGGATGGGTAGTCCTCCGGCGCGAGTCGGCATCTGTGCAGCGTTGTAGTCAAACGCGGCGAGGTCAATAACGCCTACGGGCGCTGGGTTTTCTCCAGATCTGACGAGCGGCTCAACGGCCGCGCGCACCTGGGCCTGTGGAGTAGTCGCGAGGATTGGCATAGCGTTATCCTAACCACGATTAATTTAGTTTGTGAGACAAATCTCGAAATATCTATAGCGCCCTCGCATATTTTTGGGACAATAGACCGCATGAAGACCTTCACTCAGACCCGTCTGCCCCATCGAGTGCTCAATTTCTTAGACACGGACCCCGCCCGCGATGTTCGCGGCACGGGTGAGCAGCACCAGGCTCACGCGCCTTTTAGCGGTGAGGATCTCTTTAGCTTCCCTGTCGCCACTGCCGGGGACGTCGAGAAAGCCGTCAACTATGCGCGCGCCGGCGTTGGCCAAGGTGACCGCGCCGCCATCCTGCTGCGCCTGCACGACCTCGTTCAGGAGAACGAGGAGCTCATCCTCGACCTCATCCAGGCAGAAAACGGCAAGTCCCGCTCCCATGCCTATGACGAGCTGATGGATCTGTATAACTGCGCGCGCTTCTACGCGGTCAATATCCGCAAAGCTTTCGGCGCTGACCGCCACCCCGGCGCGCTTCCCGTGCTGACTAAGACCCGCACCCAGCATTACCCACTGGGCGTGGTGGGGCTAATCTCTCCGTGGAACTATCCCCTGTCCCTCGGTGTTGGCGATGTTCTGGCAGCCCTCTCGGCAGGTAATGCCGTGGTGCACAAGCCGGATTCTCAGACCACGCTAACGGCGATTCTGCTGAGGCGCCTAGCCATCGAGGCGGGCCTTCCGGAGGCTGCCTGGCAGCTGGTTCCCGGCCGCGGCGCCGAGGTGGGCGATGCCCTCGTTCCCCTGGTGGATGGCCTTTCCTTTACCGGTTCCACCAAGGCTGGCAAGTCCATCGCTACCCAGGCTGCGGGGCGCCTCATCCCCACCATGCTGGAGCTGGGTGGCAAGAACCCGATGCTGGTGCTTGACGACGCCCCCCTTAAGCCCACCGCCCAAGGCGCCGTGCGCACCGCATTCTCCTCCTCCGGGCAGCTGTGTATGTCCGCCGAGCGCGCCTATGTGCACGAGAGCGTCTTCGAGGAGTTCCTCGCAGAACTCAAGAACGCGCTGGACCAGCAGGTGCTCGGCGCGGCCTTCTCCGATGCCGCCACCATCGGCTCGCTGACCTCGCAACGCCAGCTCGATGCCGTTAAAGCCCACGTGGAGGATGCCGTGTCTAAGGGCGCCACCGTGGTCTACGGCGGAAAGGCCCGGCCGGACCTTGGGCCCTACTTCTACGAGCCCACCGTGCTGACTGGTGTGACCCCAGAGATGGATCTCTATGCCACCGAAACCTTCGGCCCAGTGCTCGCGGTGTATACGGTAAGTTCCGACGCCGAAGCCATTCAGCTCGCCAACGACACGACCTACGGCCTATCCGCATCGGTGTGGTCCGGAAACTCCCGCCGCGCGTGGAAGGTGGCTTCCCAGCTGGAAGCCGGCATGGTCAACATCAATGAGGGCTTCGCAGCCGCCTATGGTTCCATCGCCGCACCCGGTGGCGGCGTCAAGGAGTCTGGCCTGAACCACCGCCACGGTATTACCGGCATGCGCCTGTGGGCCAATGAGCGCACCGTGGCCGAGCAACGCCTACACCCGCTTGCGCCCTCGGAGTACATCTCCCCGGAGCGCTTCCGTCATCTGGTGTCCACCGGCATGCAGCTGATGAAGACCTTCCGACTCTAACCTAAACAGCCATGAAGGAACTTACCCGCGATGAGCTTCTCGCTCGTCGGCTCATTGCTCAAGGCCTTGCATCATCGGCGGCGCGGCCCCTCACGTCGGCGCTAGAAGTGGCTGAACATCTCCTTGCTCTGCAGGGCCAGACCTACAATGCCGGCGTTCGTGCGCTCTCCTTGCGAGCTGAGTGTGACGAATACTTGCTGGGCTATGCCAACAAGGAATGGATTATCCCCGATGAGATCCGCAATGATGTCCTGACCAAGAACGGTCTCAGTTGGCCGTGGGTAATGGAAGGCGGACGCGGCGTGGCCAGCTTGCGTTAGCTGCAAGCGTTACGGCATTCGCAAAATGCGGCGATGAACCGTTCCAGCGGGCTCGACGTGGATAAAGACCTCAGCGCCGGGGAATAGCTCGTCGATGGCGTCCTCGATTCTGTCGGCAACAGTGTGCGAGTGCAGCACTGTCCACTGGCCGGGAACATCCATCGTGAGATACACCAAGCGGTTGCGGCCCGAAGCAACGGTACGACGCGACGTGATCTCCACGTCATGACGCTCCTCCAGTTCGTTAAGGAGGGCATCAAGCTGCGCATGCTCTTCCTTAGGCAGGGACTCCGACAACAGGGAGCTCAGTGATTCTTTGAGCAACTTGTAGCCAGTCCACAAAATATTGAGGCCCACGGCAAACGCGATGACTGGGTCGAGCCACAACCAATCCGTGAGGCTGACCGCGCCGATGCCGAGGAGGACGCCGACGGACGTCCAGACGTCGGTAAGCAGATGCTTTCCGTCCGCCTGCAAAGTGGCCGAACGATGCTGCCTGCCCGCGCGCACAAGCAGAAGGCCCACGCCCAGGTTAAGTAAGGAAGCCACGAGCGACAGAAGGAGGCCAAGCCCAGGTTGCTCCAGCGGCTGCGGATCCAGAAGTCGGCGAATGGCTGTGTAGATAATCATCGCTGCAGCGACGAAGATCATCACACCCTCGACCAGCGCGGACACATACTCGGCCTTGCCGTGACCGAACTGATGGTTCGCATCGGCCGGCTTTGCCGCAATTTTGATAGCCACAAACCCCACAACGGCGGCAACGAGGTTAACGCCGGATTCGAGGGCGTCGGAAAGGAAGCCCACAGATCCCGTCACCGCGGCAGCGATGACCTTGAGCGCAATCGTGGCCACTGCGGTGGTGATAGAGAGCTTCATAAAGCGCTCGAGCAGTAGTTGCTCTGAGCTAAGAGAAGACAACTTAAAACTCCTTCGGTTCGGGTGCGGACCGAAGGTCTCGTTCACGCCGCAGGCAATGCAAACGCTGGCTGGCCGGGCGGAAAAGCCAGTATGTCGACCAGGCATCTCGGAAAGTATCCGAGGGAACTACTCCCCTTCAGGAATATCTAACAATATAGAGGCCTTACGGCGGAAGCAAGACGCAAAAAGCCGCAGGTTGCGCACCCGCGGCTTTACTAAACATAAGGTTTAGTGCTGGCTCTCTGCGAATTCCTCAACCAACTTAGCGTTGAAGGCTGGGAGATCGTCCGGGGTACGGGAGGAAACCAGACCCTGGTCGCAGTGAACCTCTTCGTCTACCCAGGTAGCGCCGGCGTTACGCATGTCGGTCCGCAAGCTGGGGAAAGAAGTAAGGGTACGGCCCTTGAGCACATCGGCATCGGTCAGGATCCAAGCACCGTGGCAAATAACGCCCAGCGGGAGATCCTGGGTGACGTGATTGCGCACAATTTCTACAGCGGACTTGTCCAGACGGAGCATATCCGCATTACCGGTACCACCTGGCAAAATGATGCCGTCGAATGGAGAAGCCAGCCTAACGCGATGTTGACGAGTTCGCTACCCCCGGAGAGAACTCGCCTACCACGTCGCTGCCCTCGATCGCTTTCGAGTTGGGTGCGCGAGTAGCATGTCGACCGCCCCATCATCACCAAGCAGTTCCTAGCGACTCCTTAGGGACATCCTTACGCTGATTCCCCAGATAGGCGTAAGCAGCGGCTATCAGAGCCTGCGTCGCCGTGGTGAGCGTCGGCTGCAGCTCCGGCGCAAAGCGCGGATTGTGGTTAGGAATTGATGCGCCATCGGTACGCCCGCCAAAGCCCCAGAAACAATAGGGAGCGCCGAAGGCATCGGGGATGCGAGAGAAATCCTCCGAGGCGGTCCACGGCTCCATGTCGAGGACGTTGTCGCTCCCCAAGCCGTCGATAAGCTGCGCGCGCACCTTTTTGGTCACGTCTTCATCGTTGACGGTAAGGGGGTAATTATCACTCTGCACAAACTCTGGCTCGCGCGGGGACATCGCTGCCCGGCACTCTGCCTTAACAATGCGGTGAATTGCCTCTACGATTTGAGCCCTGACGTCCTCGTCATAGGCACGGATGTTGATGCGCAGGGTCGCCGAGTCCGGGATGATGTTTGCCTTCGAACCCGCCTGCAGGGCGCCAACAGTCAACACGGCGAAGTGGTGGGGGTCGACCTCACGGGAGACAACTGTCTGCAGCCGCAGAACGATGGAGCTGGCCAGCACCACCGGATCGACGCTGAGGTGCGGCATCGAGCCGTGAGAACCGTGGCCATAGACCGTGACGGTGAGTGAGGTCGCTGTAGACAAGACCGGGCCGGGCGCAATCAGCACGCTACCGGCGGGAGCATTCTTATCGATGAAGATGTGCTGACCAAAGGCTACATCGGGCGTGGGGACTCTATCGGTGAGGCCCGCATCCACCATGGACTGCGCGCCCTCAGCGGTCTCCTCGCCCGGCTGGAATAGAGCGACGAATGTACCGGACCACGCATCGGTTGCTTTCGCCAGCGCTTCCGTGGCACCCAACAAGGCGCTCACGTGAGCATCGTGGCCACAAGCATGCATTGCCTCGCCCGAAGCGGAGTAGTCCAGGCCGGTGTCCTCTGTGATGGGCAAGCCGTCGAAATCGGCACGCTCTAGGACAGTCGAACCTACGCCGTTGCGGAGGATGCCGACGACTCCCCCGCCGAATTCCAGCACCTCGACTCCTGGAAATTCCCGGAGCTTATCCGCGATAACACCGCGGGTGCGCTCCTCCTCCATGCTGAGCTCAGGATGCTGGTGCAGATCCTTGTACAGGGCCTCTTGCCACTGCGTGGCCTCTGCTGCGCGGTCTAGGATGTGGGCGATACTCATGCCCACAGCCTACGCGGAGTGGTGGCTAACTAGCCGCCGATCTTGAAATCGCAGACGTCGCCGTCCTGCATGATGTATTCCTTGCCTTCTTGGCGCACCTTGCCGGCGTTGCGGGCCTCTGCCATAGAGCCAGCGGCGTCTAGGTCATCGAAGGAGACGATTTCGGCCTTGATGAACTTCTTCTCAAAGTCGGTGTGGATAACACCCGCAGCCTGCGGAGCCGCGGAACCTTGCTTGATGGTCCACGCGCGGGCTTCCTTCGGGCCTGCGGTCAGGTAGGTCTGCAGGCCGAGGGTGGCGAAGCCGGCCTTGGCCAACGTCGCCAAGCCAGGCTCTTCCTGGCCCACCGACTCGAGCAGTTCCAGCGCCTCCGCCTCATCGAGCTCAAGGAGGTCAGTTTCGGTCTGGGCATCGAGGAAGACGCATTCCGCAGGGGCGACGAGCTGGCGCAGCTCCTCCTTCTTGGCGTCATCGGTAAGCACGGCCTCATCCGAGTTGAAGACATAAAGGAAGGGCTTCGCGGTCATGAGGTGCAGCTCGCGCAGGAGGGATAGGTCGATCTCGTCGCTCTTGGAAGCAGCGAAGAGGGTGCGGTCATCTTCCAAGATGGCCTGGGCCTTCTTGGTCTCTTCCACGGTCTCGGCCAAATCCTTGTTCTTGCGGGCTTCCTTTTCCAAGCGCGGCAAGGCCTTCTCGATGGTCTGCAGGTCCGCGAGGATGAGCTCCGTATTGATGACAGAAATGTCGTGTGCCGGGTTGACTTCACCGTCGACGTGGATGACGTTTTCATCAGCAAAGGCACGCACCACCTGGCAGATGGCATCAGCCTCACGAATGTTGGCAAGGAAGGCGTTACCCATACCTTCACCCTTGGAAGCGCCTTCCACAATGCCGGCGATATCCACGAAGGACACGGTGGCCGGGAGGATGCGCTCGGAGCTGAAGATTTCCGCAAGGCGGTTAAGGCGGGAATCGGGAAGCTCAACGAGGCCGACATTGGGCTCAATCGTGGCGAACGGGTAGTTCGCCGCCAAGATGTCAGAACGGGTCAGGGCATTAAACAAAGTGGACTTGCCCACGTTGGGCAGGCCGACGATTCCAAGTGTAAGACTCACGGGGCCAATCCTAACGCACCCCGGATCTTTTGAGGCAAGATGGTGGGGTGAGTTCTGATCAGCCATCCCCCAACGCCTCTTCCTCTGAGTTCGCCGCCGCGGAGGCAGCGCTCGGCGGGCGTTTCGATGACTCCGTCGATGCTGCTTCGCTGAAGGCTGTCTCTCCGCACCCTCCCGGCAACCAGGTGGATCGTTCTGTGGTGGTCGGCGAGGTCATCAAGTCCACATCGCTGTGGGCACTGCGCCTGACCATCATTGGGATATTCCTTTATGCCTCCTTCCGCATGCTGGGCAACTTCTGGCGCGGCATCCTGCCCGTTCTCATTGCGCTGATTATTTGCACTGTGCTTGCTCCCATTGCCGGTGCCATGCGGCGCAAGGGACTGCCGTCAGCCCTCGCTGCGGCAGTGACCATTCTGGTGTCTTTTACTGCGGTGGGCACTCTCTTTATGTTCATCGCACCGGACTTCGCGCGGCAGTCCCAGACGCTATATCTGCAGACTGTCGAAGGTATTCAACGTTTGCAGCTATGGGCACAGGGCCCTCCGCTCAACCTCGACGCGGATGAGATCGGCGGCTATATCGATGAAATCGCCCTGTGGCTACAGCGCCAAGCAGGGTCCATCGCGGGCTCGGTATTCACGGGCATTGGCACGGCGACCTCCATCGTGGTCACGCTCTTCATCATCGTGGTGCTGACGTTCTTCTTCCTTAAGGACGGCCACAACTTCCTGCCCTGGCTGCGCCAGGCCACGGGGCGCCGGACCGGCTGGCACCTCACTGAGCTGCTGACCCGCGTGTGGTCCACGTTGGGCGGTTTCGTGCGGGCACAAGCAGTGGTCTCCGCCGTTGATGCTGTCTTTATCGGCCTCGGCCTGGCACTCATCGGTGTACCTTTGGCGATGGCGCTTGCCATCATCACGTTCATCGCCGGATTCATCCCCTTTGTCGGCGCGATCGTGGCCGGCGCACTATCCGTGACCATCGCGCTGGTGTCTTTGGGGTTCACCAAGGCGCTGCTCGTGCTGGGCCTAGTACTGCTGGTCCAACAGCTCGAGGGCAACGTGCTGTCCCCGTGGCTGCAGTCGAAGGCCATGAACCTGCACCCGGTTATCGTGTTGATTTCCGTGACCGTGGGTTCCGCGCTCTTCGGCCTCATCGGTGGTTTCCTCGCCGTCCCGGCCGCAGCGACCATCGCGGTGGTCTACCGCTATTTCCAGGACATGATGATGCTCCAATCGGGCGAAAGAACTGCCGAGGACTTGGAGTTTTCGACCGTCGCTGGTTTCCTCATCGGGCGCTACACGCAGCAACAGGGTGATCACA
Source organism: Corynebacterium sp. HMSC069E04 (assembly GCF_001813175.1). NCBI lineage: Bacteria > Bacillati > Actinomycetota > Actinomycetes > Mycobacteriales > Corynebacteriaceae > Corynebacterium > Corynebacterium sp. HMSC069E04. The sequence goes on from NZ_KV811687.1 coordinate 12,584, forward strand.
AGCGCGAGCAGTGGCTGTCCATCCCCGACCACGCCGCACCCGAAGGCGCAGCCGAAGACGTCACCCACAACGGCACGAGCCCTCTGGACCAAAAGATCGACGCGAATGTCGACGTTGATGCGGATTTCAGTGAACGCGATGGAGGAGCACGAGCGGGAATCAAGCGCGCAATTAGCGCTCTCGAACAGATGTTGCAATCAAAGGATAAAGACTAATTCTTCATGTCCGGGACGCATGCCATGATGGCAGGCATGACGTCTTCCCTACCCATAGTGCTCCTATTCCTCGGCCTCATCATTGGGGCCGCATTGGGCTGGCTAGCCCGCGCTTATTCAGCGCAGTCCGCCCAGCCTTCAGAGGAGCATCGCGCCCTGCAAGAGTCCCAGCGCCGCCAAGCAGAGCTCGCTCCGCTGGAGAAAGCCATGGACCGTCTAGGGCTACAGCTCCAGGAAATAGAGGAAGATCGAGCGACCTCACTCGCAGCACTCAGCAGCCAGGTCCAGGCGGTAACTCGGACCTCAACACGCCTGTCTGATCGCACGGACAAGCTGGTCGGCGCGCTGCGCTCCCCCAATGTCCGCGGGCGGTGGGGCGAGGTACAACTAGAGCGCGTCGTTGAGCTCGGTGGCATGCGCAAACACGTGGACTTTGATTCCCAAGTCAGTGCCCGCATCAACGGATCGCTGGTACGCCCTGATCTGGTCATTCACTTGGCAGGAGGGCGCAGCATTGTCGTGGATGCAAAGGTGCCCCTCAGTGCCTACCTCGACGCAATGGAGACCGAGGACCCGGAGGAGCGGGCAGGCTATCTTCGCCGCCACGCGCACCTCATGCGTTCCCACGTGCAGGCACTGGCGTCGAAGGACTATATCGAGGCCTTCTCCCCCACGCCACAGTTTGTGATCCTCTTCGTCCCCGCCGATACTTTCGTCGACGCTGCCCTGTCTATCGACGCCGAATTGCTGGAATTCGCCTTCGAGCGCAACGTCGTCATCGCCACCCCAAGCACCCTCTTTGCTCTCTTGCGCACCGTCGCGGTGAGCTGGCAGCACGAGGAGATCTCCGACAAGGCCCGCGAAGTCCAGCGTTTGGGTCGCGAGCTTTATACGCGCTTGAACACTCTTAACGAGCACTACGACAAGGTAGGCCGCGGACTCGAGCGCGCGGTGGAAGCCTATAACGCAAGCTTGGCCAGTTTGGATTCTCGCGTCGGGGTTACGGCGCGGCGACTCAAGGAGCTGGATGTTCCAGCCCGCGTTGACCGCCTGCCGGTGGAGCCGCGCAGCGTCGGTTCTTGGCCGCGGCGCGCCCAGAATGAATAACGTTTTGGTCACCAACCCCGGTAAGCTTTCTGGGCGTGTCTGTAGCCAAAAATCGTCGCCGCCCTCGCCGCCGCGGGATGCCGCTTAGCCGAGCACTCCTCGTCGCGCTCGTCGTTACGCTTGTGGCCTTGGCGGTCTCCGGCGCTCTGGGCAGCGTGGGGCTGCCCTTCGCCCTGATTTTTGGACTCGGTTCGCTGGCTGTCACCTGGTTGGTGGAAACTCGCGGCCTCTACATGACGGTGATTTCCCTTCCGCTGCTGTACGCATTAGGAACCGTGGGCGGCGGGTTCATCAATTCCACCGCTGGATTGCCGGAAGGTGCCTCGCCCTTTTCCAAAACCGCGATTCTCACCACGACTTTCCCACTACTGCAGCATTTCCCGGTGCTCATCGTTACGGTTGTGGCCTGCGCGCTGCTCGCGGTTCTGCGCCTGTGGCGCAGCGATAGCCACGCGAAGAACCTTGAGGCTGAAGCTCAAGAAAAGCGCCGCGCCGAAGCTGCCTCCGATCGCCGGAGCCGCTCCGAGCGCCTGTCCGTAGCAGAACTGCTTGCCCGTGAAGCTACGAGCTCGGGCCGAGTCCGTGAGCGCGACCGCGAAGAACGCCGGCGGCTTCAAGCCGAAGAACGCGCGAAGCGCCGACAGGCTTCCCCCGAGGCGGATGAGCGGGAGGACTTCCGTCGCGCCGCCGCTGAGTCAGCAGAGAAGGCGCGGCGTGCACGGGAGCGCTCCCAGCGGTCCTCCCAGCCGCTGGAAGAAAATCTCTACGACGAGGATTAACGCGCAGTACGTGCCGGACGCAGTTCGCGTGGCAGGGAGAAAGTGATGGTCTCCGTGGACGTCGTCACCTGTTCAACATCGTTGTAGCCGCGCTCATCTAGAAACTCCAGCACTTCACGGACCAGCAGCTCAGGCACGGACGCGCCGCAGGTCACGCCTACAGTATTCACGCCTTCCAGCCAGGCCTCGTCGATCTCCGAGGCAAAGTCCACCAGGTGTGAAGTCTTAGAGCCCGCCTCCAAAGCAACCTCGACGAGGCGCTTGGAGTTCGAGGAGTTCTCGGAGCCCACAACAATCATGAGATCGCATTTCGGAGCAATGGCCTTGACCGACTCCTGGCGATTCTGCGTGGCATAACAAATGTCATCTGATGGCGGGTTCTCCAAGTGCGGGAAGCGCTCGCGCAGCTTGTTGACGATCTGGATGGTTTCATCCACCGACAAGGTGGTCTGGGACAGCCAGATGAGCTTTTCCTCATGCAGGAAATCGGGCAGCTTGTCGACGCCCTCCAAGCCATCCACCAGGTGGGTAACGTCCGGGGCCTCACCGGCGGTGCCTTCGACCTCTTCGTGCCCCTCGTGGCCGACAAGGAGGATCTGGTAGCCATCGCGCTCAAAGCGCTGGGCCTCCTTGTGGACCTTGGTCACCAGCGGGCAGGTGGCGTCGAGTGTGAGCTGCTTGCGCTCTTGTGCCTCCTTGCGCACGCTCGGCGCGATGCCGTGTGCAGAGAACACGAGATGAGCGCCTTCGGGGGCTTCGGAAGCCTCCTCCACAAAGATGACACCACGCTTAGCCAGGGATTCAACAACGAACCGGTTGTGCACAATCTGCTTGCGCACGTAGATCGGGGCGCCGTATTTCTCCAACGCCTTTTCCACTGTCTCAACAGCACGGTCCACGCCGGCACAGTAGCCGCGGGGAGCCGCCAGGAGCACCTTCTTTGCAGTTTCAGTCATGGCACCCACAGTATCGAAAGTCGCGCACATACTGTAGTTCCCGCCCATCCGGCTTGACCGGTGACACCGGATGTCCGGCGCGCCTCCTAGACTGAGCCATACACTGTTCGGAATAGACCCCAACGAGAAGACCGCTCAAGAGAAAGGACTGCGCGTGAACCAACCGGCCAATTCCGCGGAGACACCGTGGCCCGTCGGCAAGGTCAATGACCAAGTCAAAGGCTGGATCGAGCGTCTCGGCTTCCTCTGGGTGGAGGGGCAAATTACCCAGTTGAACATGAAGCCGACGTGGAAGCTCTCCTATATCACGTTGCGTGATGTCGAGCAGGAAAAGTCTGTTCAGTTGACATGCAACACCTCGCTCATCCGCAATGCTCCCTCACCGCTCAAAGATGGCGATCGCGTCGTGGTGTACGGCAAGCCTGCCTTCTACGCTGGGCGCGGAAGCTTTTCCCTGTGGGTGACCGAAATCCGCCACGTCGGCATCGGAGATCTCCTCGCTCGGGTGGAAATGTTGCGGCAGAAGCTGCGCCAGGAAGGCCTGTGTGATCCCTCGCGCAAGTTGCCGCTTCCCTACCTGCCCAAGAAAATCGGCCTCATCACTGGCCGCGGCTCCCATGCCGAGCGCGATGTCCTGTCTGTGGCACAGGACCGCTGGCCGGCGGTCCAGTTCAACGTCATCAATACTGCAGTACAGGGAGCCACGGCTGTTACCCAGGTGATTGACGCTCTGCGGACCCTCGACGCGGACCCAAACGTAGATGTCATCATCATTGCTCGCGGCGGCGGTTCAGTGGAGGACCTCCTCCCCTTCTCCGAGGAGGCACTGCAACGCGCCGTGGCGGAGGCCCGCACCCCTGTCGTTTCCGCCATCGGCCACGAGCCGGATCACCCGGTGCTTGATGATGTCGCCGATCTACGCGCCGCTACCCCCACCGATGCGGCCAAGCGTGTCGTACCCTCCGCCGCCGAGGAATACGCGCTGATCTCCGAAGCACGCTCGCGCATGGCGGCAGCGCTGCGCGGCTGGGTGGACCGAGAGCGCCGCGGACTCGAAAACATCCGCTCCCGCCCGGTTCTTGCAGATCCGATGGTGCCTATCAACGCACGCCGCGAGGAGCTGGAGCGAAATCTCGCGCTGATCCGCCGGGTGATGAGCCATCATCTGGACCGCGAAACCAACCAGGTAGCCTCATTGCGTGCTCGGGTCTCCGCCTTAGGCCCCTCGGCCACCCTCGAACGCGGCTATGCCATCGTGCAAGTCCTTCCGCGCGATGGCAGAGGTCCGGAGGTCGTCACGAGCTACACGCAATCACCACCGGGTTCGCAGCTGCGTATACGTGTGGGCGATGGCTCGATCACCGCTGCTGCAATGGCTTCTCAGGCCGCAGATTAAACAGAACAGTTAATAGTTAAGACGGAACATACAAGAGAAAGAAGATACTTCACCTCATGACTGACACGATTGGCGCCGGCCAGCCCGGCCAGGACGCGTTCCCGCCGGTGGAAGAGCTGAGCTATGAACAGGCTCGTGATGAGCTCATTGAAACAGTGAAAATCCTCGAGCTAGGACAGATGGGATTGGATGAATCCCTCAAGTACTGGGAGCGCGGCGAGGCCCTAGCTAAGGCCTGTGAGGCGCACCTCGACGGTGCCTCGAAGCGCGTAGAGGAGGCCCTCCGAAAGAACGCAGAGGGCACCGATAGTGCAGCTCACAACGAAGAAGCAGGAGAAGACTAAATGAAGATTTACGGCTACCCGGGAGATCGCGTGGACTTCGTCTCCAAGTCAGGCGGAGCAGGGTCCATGGTCTTCGGTGATTCGCGCCAGCTCGCTGAAGAGTTCTTCGGCCCCCCGCACACCGCGAATGGCGAAGAGATCGGCTACTTCTCCGGCTCCATTGTTCTGCGCTTTAGTGAGAATAAGCTCAGCGAGATTGCCCTCTTCCCCGGCAAGTCCCTCCATGAGAAGGTAGATGTATACCTCGGCAAGACGCGTTTGAGCGGCCTCGAGCCAGAGTCCCTCACCAGCGCCGCTGGAGATTCGGTCGAGGTGGAATGGGACGGAACCACACTGCAGAGCGTAACCTTCCGTTAATCAGCGGAACCTAGTCGCTGATGACGCTTCCATCCTCAGCGATCTGGAGTGGCTCGGCCTCAGTAAATGCGGTCAGGGCCGCTTCATAGTCGGCATCGGAGGCAGAGCCGGTGAGGACGAGGCGGGCATCCCCCAAGTCGGTAATCCACAGCGGGCGCACGTCTTTGTCATCGCTACTGAGAATTTCCACGTCCTGGCCCGCTACCTCGCGCCGCTCGGAGTTGGCACGATAATTGGAGTCATAAGCCCCGGGGACATCGCCAAGCGCCAGCTGCGTCTGCACTGACTCAACATAGCCATCGTTAGTGGTCAGCCAGCTCACCACAGCACCAGATTCGCCACCCATCTGCTTGCGCCGCGCGGCTGTGGGCTGCCAGCCCTCCGGCATATCCGGCTCCCTAATGACAGCCCCGCTGCCGCGCGCTTCCATCTCCAAGAAGGTAGCGGCATCCACGTTCTGCACGGGCCCCGACTTTTCGGGGTTGATTGAGCACAGTCCCGTTGCCCCAACCGCGAGGAACATCATGATGAGGATGACGCCCACCGTCAGGGTGATATCGCGCGCGTCCTCAAAAATCTTTGGTTTATCTTCAGATGCCACTCGCCTAGTATGTCACGCCTGCTCCACCACATGCGACAGCGGCCTCCTACCTGCCCTTTTTGGCAGCAATCACCCCCTCATCCCACTTCTGGGGGAGGCATTCGGGCTTGAAACCGGAAGAAAAGTGGAAGAATGGAATATGTATTCCGGGTTGTCCCCCACCCCGGGCCGAGCCACCTGAAAAGAAAGGGACTAATCAAACATGTCTGACAACACGTCTTATATCCCCGACCGCAACCTAGCCATGGAGCTGGTGCGTGTCACCGAGGCGGCAGCACTCGCCTCGGGTCGCTGGGTTGGCCGTGGACAGAAGAATGAAGGTGACGGCGCCGCGGTGGATGCTATGCGCAAGCTCATCAACTCCGTCGAGATGAACGGTGTCGTCGTCATTGGCGAAGGCGAGAAGGATGAAGCCCCGATGCTGTTTAACGGCGAGAAGGTCGGCACCGGCCAGGGCGCCGAGATGGACATCGCCGTCGACCCGGTTGACGGCACCCGCCTGATGGCTGAAGGCCGCCCGAACGCTATTTCTGTCATCGCCGCTGCCGAGCGCGGCACGATGTACGACCCGTCCGCGGTCTTCTACATGAAGAAGATCGCTGTCGGCCCCGAGGCAGTCGGCGCCATCGACCTCAATGAGTCGGTGGAGTGGAACGTGAAATCCGTGGCCAAGGCCAAGGGCATCAAGCCAGCTGACCTGACCGTCGTCGTTCTCGACCGCCCGCGCCACGATGACCTTATCCGGGAGATCCGTGAAGCCGGTGCCAAGGTTCGCCTCATCATGGACGGTGACGTCGCCGGCGCCATCGCCACCTGCCAGGACAGCAACTCCATCGACCTCATGATGGGCATTGGCGGCACCCCGGAGGGCATCATCACCGCCTGCGCTATGAAGTGCATGGGCGGAGAAATTCAGGGCAAGCTATGGCCCAAGGATGAGGAGGAAGCCGAGAAGGCTCGCAAGGCTGGCCACGACCTCGACCGCGTCCTCACCACCAACGATCTGGTCTCCTCCGAAAACTGCTACTTCGCCGCTACCGGTGTGACCAATGGCGATATGCTCCGCGGTGTCTCTTACCGCCCGAACGGTGCCACCACCCGCTCTCTGGTCATGCGCTCCAAGTCCGGCACCATCCGCTACGTCGACTCCATCCATAAGCTGGCTAAGCTGCAGGAATACTCCGTGGTCGACTACACCAACCCCCACGATAAGGAAAGCTAGTTCACTTTCCTAGGAAGAGTGCTACGGTGGCCATGAATGCCGTGCCACGGCACACATAAAGAACCCAATAAAACTCATTTCACAGAAAAGGTGAATCCATGACTGAATACCGCATTGAACACGACACCATGGGCGAGGTAAAGGTTCCGGCAAACGCCCTGTGGCGTGCCCAGACCCAGCGCGCCGTGGAGAACTTCCCAATCTCCGGCCGTGGTCTCGAAGATGCGCAGATTCGCGCTCTCGGCCTCCTGAAGGCTGCCTGTGCTCAGGTGAACAAGGACTCCGGCAAGCTGGACGCGGAGAAGGCTGACGCCATCATCGCCGCCGCCACCGAGATTGCAGAGGGCAAGCACAACGATGCTTTCCCGATTGACGTCTTCCAGACCGGCTCCGGCACCTCCTCCAACATGAACACCAACGAGGTCATCGCCTCCATCGCCCACAAGAACGGCGTGGAGATTCACCCGAATGACCACGTGAACATGGGTCAGTCCTCCAACGACACCTTCCCCACTGCAACCCACGTTGCGGCAACGGAGGCTGCAGTAAATGACCTCATCCCGGGCCTCAAGGTCCTGCACAATTCCCTGCTGGCCAAGGCCAAGGAATTCGCTGATGTAGTTAAGTCCGGCCGTACCCACCTAATGGACGCCACCCCGATCACCCTGGGCCAGGAATTCGGCGGCTACGCTCGCCAGATCGAGCTCGGCATCGAGCGCGTTGAGGCCACCCTGCCGCGCTTGGGTGAGCTGGCTATCGGCGGCACCGCTACCGGTACCGGCCTGAACACCGACGCTGAGTTTGGCGGCAAGGTCACCGAGGAGCTCAAGAAGCTCACCGACATTGACCAGCTCTCCGAGGCCAAGAACCACTTCGAGGCCCAGGCTGCCCGCGACGCCCTCGTCGAGTTCTCCGGCGCCATGCGCACCGTTGCTATCTCCCTCAACAAGATTGCCAACGACATTCGTATGATGGGCTCCGGCCCACTCACCGGCCTTGCGGAGATCCACCTCCCGGATCTGCAGCCGGGCTCCTCCATCATGCCGGGTAAGGTCAACCCGGTTCTGAGCGAGGCCGCCACCATGGTGGTCAGCCAGGTCATCGGCAACGACGCCGCTGTTGCTTTCGGCGGCTCCAACGGCCACTTCGAGCTCAACGTCTACATCCCGATGATGGCCCGCAACGTTCTCGAGTCCTCCCGCCTGCTGGCTAATGTTTCCCGCGTCTTCGCTGAGAAGTGCGTTGACGGCATCGAGGCCAACGAGGAGCGCATGAAGAAGTTTGCGGAGTCCTCCACCTCCATCGTCACCCCGCTGAACTCCAAGATCGGCTACGAGAACGCCGCTAAGGCAGCTAAGCACGCACTGAACGAGAAGATCACTGTCCGCGAAGCCGTCATCGACCTCGGCTTCGTCGACGGCGAGAACCTCACCGAAGAGGAACTCGATGAGCGCCTCAACGTTCTCACCATGACCAACCGCGACCGCGATAACTTCTAAATTCGCTTTCGCCCACGCCGCCGCCCTTCGCACCACCTCCTTGAGGTGGCACGCAGGGCGGTTTCGCTGTTTTCTCATCCGCCCTGCGGGGCCAACAACAAGGTCGGGGCAGCAACTGCCCGATCTGCCAAAACCACCGCTCATGCCTCAAGATCTGGCAATAACTTCGTCAACTAGGGCAGTTTTGGGCTTGAGAGTTCCTTTCCAAGCCATAACTTCGCGCCCTTCGCGCTCACGGCGAGCCTTAATCAGCCACAGCGCATGCTGCTGGTGAGCTCGAAGGGTAGGGTTGCTACCATCTGCTCCCCCCTTCCTGTGCGCTGCGCCATAAAGAGCTCCCCGCCCTCACGAGAATCACCATCATTGCACTTGGTGCAAACTTACACCGGGTGTAGGATTGCACTCCGTGCAAGAAGAACTGTCATTACGCGAGCAAAAACGCCTGAAAACTCGCCTGCGCATAGAGGATGCTGCCACCCTCTTGGTAGACGAGCATGGCTTTGCCTCCGTCACGGTGGAGGAGATTTGTGAGAAGGCCGGAATTTCCCGGCGCACCTTCTTTAACTATTTCGATTCCAAGGACTCAGCCGTCTTGGGCAACCCCAGCCAAGAGTTCTCCCAGGAGCAAAAGAGTTACCTGCTCGAAACTCCTACGGAGAACCTCTTTAAGCTGGCCGTAGGTCTCATCAAGGAACACCTCAATGGGCAGCACGCCAATAAGGAAATTGCTGAACGACGCCGCCGTATCTCCCGCGATGCGGACGCAGCGGCGGCGTCCTTAAGCAGAAAGCGTGCCAAGTCTAACGAAGTACTTGAGCTTCTCACCCAGCGGCTAGAGAAGGAGCCAGCGTTAAAGACCATGCCGGATGTCTCCCCGCACACGGAGGCACTACTCATTGCTGTCACCATCCGTGAGGCTTTTTGGTTGGCCACCACCTCGCCAGACTTCAGCTGTGATATCCCCTTTGAGCAGCGCTTTGACTCCGCACTCGCACTCATCAACAACTATTCGAAAGGACTGTCATGGTAGCTACCGCGAAACCGCCAGTGGCCAACACTGACAATGGCAAGCCGGAAAACAACCTTGCCCTCGTCTTCTCTGCCCTCGTGCTCACCATGTTGATGAGCTCCCTGGGGCAGATGATCTTCGCGTCCGCTCTTCCCACCATCGTCGGCGAGCTCGGCGGTGTCGACCACATGAGCTGGGTTATTTCCGCCTTCCTGGTCACCATGACCATTGCTATGCCTATCTCCGGCAAGCTCGGTGACATGATGGGCCGCAAGTGGCTCTACATCGGCGGTATTGCCACCTTCGTCATCGGGTCCGCCGTGGGTGGCTTCGCCAATTCGATGAATCTGCTCATTATTGGCCGTGCCATTCAGGGCTTCGGCGCTGGATTCATGATGATCTCCTCCCAGTCCATCATCGCGGAGGTCACCACGGCACGTGAGCGCGGTAAGTTCATGGGCATCATGGGCGGCGTTTTCGGCCTGTCCTCCGTCCTCGGCCCAGTCCTTGGCGGCTGGTTCACTGATGGACCTGGCTGGCGCTGGGGTCTGTGGATGAATATTCCCCTTGGTCTGCTCGCCATGACCGTGTGCGTGCTCGTTCTGCACCTGCGCGTCGGCGATACTGATCTGCGTAAGTTTGATGCCTTGGGAGCCACCTTCATCGCTATCACTACCGCCTCGCTCATCCTCATGACCACCTGGGGCGGCACTCAGTATGAGTGGTCGGATCCCGTCATTCTTACCTTGGCCGTCATCGTTGTGATTGGTGCTGTTATCACGGTCTTCGTCGAGAAGCGGGCCGAGGAGCCCCTGATCCCAGTGCTGCTGTTTAAGAACCGCAACATGGTTCTCACGACGGCCGCCGGCATGGTGCTGGGCCTGGCTATGTTCGGTGTGCTGGGCTACATGCCGACCTACCTGCAGATGGTGCACACCCTCACACCTACCAAGGCGGGTCTCATGATGATCCCGATGATGCTCGGCATGATCGGTACTTCCACCACCATTGGGTTCGTCATCGCGCGCACGGGCCACTACAAGCGCTACCCCATCATTGGCCTCGCCATTACGGCAGGCGCTCTGTTCTGGATGTCGAAGCTGACTGTGGAGACCTCTCTGACTCAACTTGGCGCTGAGTTCCTCGTCTTCGGCATGAAGCGTCCTGGGTTTAGTTCCGCTTCT
>NZ_KV811687.1:23352-106732 GCF_001813175.1 Corynebacterium sp. HMSC069E04
CATGTCAAGTTGTCACTATAAACGGGGGTAGTCACCATGGGTTAGCCAGGACATTCGATGCCGAATGATTTGAGTGGTGTCGCCTGTGTCCGCAACGAAAGGAAGAAGATGCGTATTAAAGGCAGCCTTTTGAGCCCTGTCTGAAACCTCGCCGGTGTCAGGGATAGACTGGGCACAGTTAACCGCACGAACACGTATGAAGGGATTGTCAATGACTATCAAGGTAGGCGTCTTGGGGGCTAAAGGGCGCGTGGGCCAAGCAATCGTGGAAGGCGTTAATGCGGCAGAGGATTTGGAGCTAGTTGCTTCCATCGACCGCGAGACCCCGTTGGAGAAGCTGGTTGAATCTGGTGCCGAGGTCGCCGTCGACTTCACCCAGCCGGCATCGGTCATGGATAATCTAGAGTTTTGCATCGCACATGGCATCCACGCTGTTGTGGGGACCACGGGATTCGATTCAGAACGCCTAGCCAAGGTGGAGGAGTGGACTAAGAAAGAGGGCGCCGGCAACGTTCTCATCGCCCCGAACTTCGCTATTTCAGCTGTACTGACCATGGTGTTTGCCGCACAGGCGGCGAAGTTCTTTGACAGTGCCGAGGTAGTCGAATACCACCACCCGAACAAGCTCGATGCACCTTCCGGTACTGCGGTCCATACTGCGCAGGGCATTGCAAAGGCTCGCCAGGAGGCAGGCTTGGACGCTATGCCGGACAAGACCGAGCAGTCTCTCGATGGAGCGCGCGGCGCAGACGTCGATGGTGTTCACGTCCACGCAGTCCGTATGCAGGGAATGGTGGCTCATGAAGAAGTTATCTTCGGCACTCAAGGCCAGTCCTTGACCATCCGTCAGGATTCCTATGACCGCTCTTCCTTTACCCCCGGTGTTCTGCTGGGTGTACGAGAAATTGCATCCCACCCAGGCTTGACCGTGGGACTTGAGAAGTACTTGGGGCTGTAATGGCAAAAGTCTCTGAGCTTGATGTCCAGCTCATTGCGGCAACCGCTTTCCATGCGCCGCGAGGAGTGGACTGGGAGGTTGATGAGGGGGCGTCGGAAAGCGAGGCTCTAGTCGAATTTGCCGGGCGCGCCTGTTATGAGTCCTTCGACAAGCCGAATCCCCGTACCGCCTCAAATCAGGCCTATCTGCACCACATTCTGGAGGTAGGCCACGATGCATTGCTGGAGCATGCCACGGCGACGCTCTATATACGGGGACTGTCGCGGTCGGCGTCGCATGAGCTGGTTCGCCACCGTCATTTCTCCTTCTCGCAGCTCTCGCAGCGCTTTGTGCATTCCGAGGAAGCAGAGGTAGTTCTGCCCAAATTCATTGCGGAGGATGAACAGCTCACGCGGTTGACCTTGCAGGCGGCCGACGAAGCCAGGTTTGTCTACGAGGAGCTCCTTGACGCTCTCGAGTCCAAGTTGGAAGAGGAGCCAAATGCATTGCTGCGCAAGAAACAGGCTCGACAAGCAGCGCGTGCGGTATTACCCAATCTCACGGAATCCCGCATCGTCGTGACGGGAAACTATCGTGCGTGGCGCCACTTTATTGGCGCGCGGGCGACTGAACAGGCCGATACAGAGATGCGCCAGCTCGCCGTCACGTGTTTAAAGCTCTTGCGGGAGCAATCGCCGGTGCTTTTCGACGACTTCCATATCACCACCCTTGCTGACGGTACCGAAATGGCCTCGAGTCCCTACGCTTAAAGCACTCAGTAGGAGACTCGCGCACGACCCCGATGCGGCCAATGGGGGCGAAAGCAGGTAATCTTGACGCCTATGAGCACAGGTATGACAGCACAGGCAGGCGTCGACACCTTCGGACGCGTAGGCGTAGCTATGGTCACTCCATTTGACCAGGACGACGGCTTGGACGTGTCCGCTGGTCGTCGCCTAGCAGCTCATTTGGTTGATAGCGGCGTAGATTCGCTCATTTTGTCTGGGACCACGGGCGAATCACCGACGACGTCGTTGGATGAGAAACTGGAGCTGTTCGCAGCTGTAAAGGAAGAGGTAGGCGGCCGCGCTAAGTTGTGCGCTGGTGCGGGAACTAATAACACCGCCACCAGTATTGAGGCAGCGCGTGCTTTCGCTGATGCGGGAGCAGACAGCCTTCTGGTCGTGACCCCGTATTACTCCAAGCCTTCCCAGGCTGGTGTGTACGCGCACTTTAGCGCTGTGGCTGACGCCGTGGACCTCCCAATTTGTCTGTACGACATTCCTGGCCGCTCGGGCATTCCGATTGAGACGGAGACCCTTCTTCGCCTCGCGGAGGTGCCGAACATCAAGGCTGTTAAGGACGCCAAGGGCGACCTTGTAGCAGCCGCACCGCTTATCCAGGAAACCGGTTTGGCATGGTACTCCGGAGATGACGGACTGAACTTGCCGTGGCTGGCCCTCGGTGCTTCGGGCGTTATTTCCGTGATTGGCCATATTGCTCCGCGGGCCCTGGCTGATCTCTGCGTAGCCTTCGATGAAGGCGATATTGCACGTGCACGAGAGATTAACGCGAAAACTTTGTCCCCGCTCGTCGAGGCACAAGGTCGCCTCGGAGGAGTAACTCTTGTTAAAGCTGCCCTGCGCCTGCAGGGTATTGAAGTTGGAGAACCTCGTCTCCCAGTTACCGCGGCTGACGCGGAGGAGATCGAGGCTCTCCGCCACGATTTGGAAAAGGCTGGAGTCCTTTAAGAATGACTGAATCCCGTAATCGCTCCCGCAAGGTAACCCGTAAGGCGGGTCCGCCTTCGGAGACTGAGACCGCCTCGAATGAGGCGGCTTCGCCGGTTTTCCAAGCGCCGAACGAATCGGCTGCTTCCGGCGCCACCTCTAAGGAATCTGGAAACTCTGACGACGGCAACCGTCGTTCCCGTTCTCGTGGTTCCCGTGGCGGCCGTGGTCGCGGCCGCGGCGGCAACAACAACCACAACAACGGCAATAGCAACAACGGTGGTCGTAACAACCGTAACCGCAACAACAACCGCGGTCGCCGCAATGTGCCCAAGTCCATGCAGGGCGCGGACTTGACTAAGCGTCTGCCAGAGCCGCCGAAGCAGCAGAAGGATTCGCTGCGTATTTATGCTCTGGGCGGTATTTCTGAGATCGGTCGAAACATGACCGTCTTCGAGTACCAGGACGAAATGCTCATCATCGACTGTGGTGTGCTCTTCCCGTCCTCCGGTGAGCCGGGCGTGGACCTGATTCTCCCGGACTTTGGCCCGATTGAGAAGAAGATTCACAAGGTCAAGGCGCTCGTCGTCACCCACGCACACGAGGACCACATCGGTGCGATTCCGTGGCTGCTGAAGCTGCGCCCGGATATCCCGATCGTGGCTTCGCGTTTCACCATTGCGCTGATCGCGGCCAAGTGTAAGGAGCACCGCCAGAAGCCGAAGTTCGTAGAGGTCAACGAGAAGTCCGATGTGAACTACGGTCCGTTCCGCTGCCGTTTCTGGGCAGTGAACCACTCCGTCCCGGATGCGCTTGGCGTCATGCTGGGTACCCCGGCCGGCAACATCATCCACACCGGTGATATCAAGCTGGACCAGACCCCACTGGATAATCGTCCGACGGATCTGCCGGCCCTGTCGCGTTACGGCGATGAGGGCGTGGACCTCATGCTGTGTGACTCCACCAACGCCAACATTCCGGGTGTGTCCGCCTCTGAGGGCGACATTCCGGCAACATTTAAGCGGCTGGTGTCTGGGGCCAAGCAGCGCGTGATCATCGCCACCTTCGCCTCCAATGTTTACCGCGTGCAGGCGGCTATCGACGCCGCCGTGGCCGCCGGCCGCAAGGTTGCCTTCAACGGTCGCTCCATGATGCGCAACATGGAAATTGCGGAGAAGATGGGCTTCCTCAAGGTGCCGCGCGGCACCATTATCCCGATCGATGAGGCAGCCAAGATGGCTCCGCACAAGGTGCTGCTCATCACCACCGGTACCCAGGGTGAGCCGATGGCGGCGCTGTCCCGCATGGCACGCCGCGAGCACCGCCAGATCACGGTTCGCGATGGTGACCTCATCATCTTCTCCTCCTCCCTGATTCCGGGTAACGAGGAAGCCGTGTTTGGCGTTATCAACATGCTCTCTCAGATTGGTGCTGAAGTCATCACCAACAAGGAAGCTAAGGTTCACGCCTCCGGCCACGGCTACGGGGGCGAGCTGCTCTTCCTTTACAACGCTGCCCGCCCGAAGAACGCGATGCCGGTGCACGGTGAGTGGCGCCACCTCCGCGCGAACAAGGAGCTGGCTATTTCCACCGGTGTGGCCCGCGACCGCGTGGTCTTGACTCAGAACGGTGTTGTCGTCGATCTGCGCAACGGCCGCGCTGAAGTTGTCGGCCAGATCCCTGTGGGCAACCTCTACGTCGATGGTGTGTCGATGGGTGATGTCGACGCAGATACCCTGGCGGACCGCACCAACCTGGGTGCTGGCGGCGTTGTTTCCATCACCTGCGTCATTGATAACCGCACCTCGCGCCTGCTCGAGCACCCGACGGTGTCCACAACGGGCTTCTCCGACGATGACCGCGGAATCGTGCCCGAGGTGGCTGAGATGGTGGAGAACACCATGAATGACCTCGCAGCGGAGGGTGAGAACGATACCTACCGCATGGTGCAGAAGCTGCGCCGCAAGGTGTCGAAGCTCATGGATTCCAAGTACAAGCGCGAGCCGGTGATTCTGCCGACCATTGTGCCGACGAACTCGGATATCTTGCTGCCTGACGACGACGAAGTTCACGCTTCCCGTGAATCGCTCTAGGCTTTAGGCCAACAGCGCCCCAGCGTTCCCGTCTTTGGTGGGTATGCTGGGGCGCATGTCGTTTTCCTCAAGCGAGCGCGCCAAAATGGTGGCGTTATTTCATGAACTTGGTCCCGACGCACCGACGTTGTGCGTGGGCTGGTCGGCCCATGACCTCATAACGCATTTGTGGGTTCGTGAGAACCGCCCTGATGCTGCGATCGGGGCTTTTATCCCGGCACTGTCTTCTCATGCTGATGACATCGCTAGGAAGATTCGTGCGCAGAAGGCATATGAGGAGCTTGTTGATTCCTGGGGTAGGGGAGCGGGCAGACTGAATCCTTTGCGCTATGCGGACTCGGTGTTCAATGCTGCGGAACACTTTGTCCATCATGAGGATCTTCGCCGCGCCAATGGTCACACTGAACCGCGGGATTTGTCACGAGCCGCACACGCCGAGCTTCGTGCGCCGTTGAAACTACTAGGCACACGGCTGTTATCACGTTCTCGCCGTCCTGTCGTGCTGGAACCACAGGGCTTTCCACCGATCGTGGCCGCGGATAAGCGGCACGTTTCGGAGCAAGGCGATGCAGTGGTGCGGGTGCGTGGCACCGTGGCCGAATTGCTTTTGTGGGCTTTCGGCCGCGAGGCCGCGCGGGTTGAGATCGAGGGCGATACCTCCGCCATCGTTAGGTCAAGCCTGTAGGCTGAACTGCGAAAATTCTTTAGCATGCGCGTGTGGCGCATGTGGTTAATGGTGCGTTTGCTACTAGAGTGGCAGGCATGTCTGTCAAGAACGCTCCGTCTCGCGCCTCCGGTCGAGGTCGCACCGTAAATCGGGCGCGGCCGTCGGGCCGCACAAGCTACTCGCTGACGTCTGCAACCCGCGCTGCCGAGTCCTCCGAGGAGAGGACCGGCAGCGCCTTTCGTGCCGTTGGCCGCGGACTCGGCAGCGTTTTTGGCGCCACCGCCAAGGGCATGGGAAGCATGGCGCGGGGAGTCGGGCATGGCCTCGCTGGGCTTAAGCCAGCTGAAGCGGGAAGCCGGGACGAGGATCTCTACGATTCTGCTTATGATGCGCCCCATGATGAGGGGGCAATTGATGATTACGACGAGTTGAGGGAGCCAGGGGAAATTTCTGGACGCGCGAAGAATAAAAAAACTAGCAAGAGGGCAGAGGGCGCTGCTTCGTCGAAGAGCAAGGTGACCCGGGCCCATGACGTCGACGGTGATATGCCGACGACCGTTATGGAGCGCCCTACTCGCATGGAGAAGAGCATTCGTGTCTCTAATCCAGATGCGGTTGCGCTCGTGCTGATTGGTGTGGCCATCATCCTTGCCTGTGCAACGTGGTTCCAAGTCGCCGGCATTATCGGTGAATACCTCACCAATGCTGTTCGCTACGTCATTGGTGCTGGCGCCTATGTCCTTCCCGTGGCATTGATTGCGGTTGCCATCGCGCTCATGATGGACCTGTCCGGTCCTGCGGGCCATTTCAAGCCGCGCGTCGTGGGTGGCACCGCCCTCATCGTGGTGTGCATGCTCAGCCTCATTCATATTTTCGCTGGGCTCCCGAAGCTGACCTGGAAGGACAATGCCGCCGGAGAGGCCGGTGGTGGCATCGGGTATCTAGTAGGCGAGCTATTGGTAGCGGCCTTCTCCAGCTATGTGGCGGTGCCACTGCTTTTCCTGCTCATCGTGTACGGAGCGCTCAATATCACTGGCATCACCCTGCGCGAGGCATATGACTTCGTGGCCGCCCAGTTTTCCGCGCTCCTCGGCGGACTCCGCGATCGGAAGAACCGCTCAGATGAGGAGCTGCTTGACGACGCCCCCGCGGACGATTACGGCTACGCCAGCGAGGACATCGACGCCATCGCCGAAGGGCGCGAGCGTCCCGCACGCCCGGCGTATACTCCGCGCCCGCGCCCGAAGCTGACACCGAAGCAGCCCCCGAGGCAGATGCCGGATGAGAATGCCACGGTTTCCTTTGACTCCGCGGCACAGCCAGTATCCCAGGAGCCGGTACAGCACGGCCGCCCAAGCTTTGATAGCCGAGTCGATGACACAGATGAGATCCCTGTCGTGTCGGAACCGGAACCTGCTCCGCAGTCGGAGCAGACGGCGGCACCGCAGCCAGTATCCAAACCAGCACCGAAAAAGCGTCCCCGCGTGGACGTCGGTGGTGCCGCCGGTGCAGCACTGGGAGCGGCGGCTGCCGAGGCGTCGGCAAGCGCAGCGTCGGCTGGCTCAGCGGGAGAGGACGTGGTCTCCGCCGCTCATTCCGAGGCAGTGCGCATGTTCCAGGAACGATCCGGACGTGATGCGCGAACGGGTGCCAAGATTGAGGATGAAGCCCAGAGCGTAGCCGAAGAAACACCCGCAGCTCCGAGTGGTGCGGAAGACACTGCCCTGGGCGGCGGCTACGATGTGCCGACGACGGACCTGCTCACCGCCGGCAAACCTGCGAAGGCACGCACGGAGGCTAACGATCGCATCATCGAGGCCATCACCGAGGTCTTTGAAGAATTCAAGGTCGATGCCCAGGTAACCGGTTTTAGTCGTGGTCCGACAGTCACGCGCTATGAGATCGAGCTGGGCCCTGGCGTCAAGGTCTCGAAGATTACAAACCTGCAGTCCAACCTGGCCTACGCCGTCGCGACGGATAACCTGCGCCTGCTCACCCCGATTCCGGGCAAGTCCGCAGTTGGCATTGAGGTGCCCAATGCGGACCGAGAGATGGTGCGTCTGCGCGATGTCTTGGATTCCCCGGCACTGCGCGCCGACCATGACCCCATGCTGATTGGCTTGGGCAAGGATATCGAAGGCGAGTACACCTCCTTCTCCGTGAAGAAGATGCCGCACCTGCTCGTGGCCGGCGCAACCGGTTCGGGTAAATCGGCGTTCGTGAACTCCATGCTGGTCTCGCTGTTGACCCGCGCGACGCCGGAAGACGTCCGCCTCATCCTCGTCGACCCGAAGATGGTGGAGCTCACACCGTACGAAGGTATCCCGCACCTCATCACTCCCATCATCACGCAGCCGAAGAAGGCTGCGGCGGCCCTGCAGTGGCTGGTGGAGGAGATGGAGCAGCGCTACATGGATATGCAGGCTGCCCGCGTGCGCAAGATCGAGGACTTCAACCGGAAGGTCCGCAGCGGCGAATACCAGGCTCCTGCCGGCTCCCAGCGAGAGATGCGCCCGTACCCGTACATCGTGTGTGTCGTGGACGAGCTCGCAGACCTCATGATGACAGCCCCGAAGGAGATCGAGGACTCTATCGTCCGCATCACCCAGAAGGCGCGCGCAGCCGGCATTCACCTTGTGCTCGCAACGCAGCGCCCGTCCGTGGACGTGGTGACCGGTCTTATTAAGACCAACGTTCCTTCTCGTCTGGCTTTTGCGACGTCCTCGCTTACGGACTCTCGAGTCATCCTGGATCAGGGTGGAGCCGAGAAACTCATTGGTATGGGCGATGGCCTCTTCATCCCGCAGGGCGGCCGCCCAGTGCGTATGCAGGGTGCGTTCGTCTCCGACGAGGAGGTGCAGGCGGTTGTCGACGCCGCGAAGGCACAGGGCTCGCCGAACTACACCGAAGGCGTGACGGACGATAAGGCCTCGGAGGCGAAGAAGGAGATCGACGAGGAGATCGGCAAGGATATGGACGACCTCTTGGAGGCCGTCGACCTTGTGGTCACTTCCCAGCTGGGTTCGACGTCGATGCTCCAGCGCAAGCTGCGCATCGGCTTTGCCAAGGCCGGTCGACTCATGGACCTCATGGAGTCGCGCGGTGTGGTCGGGCCTTCCGAAGGCTCCAAGGCCCGTGAGGTATTGGTCAAGCCGGAGGAGCTCGACACCATCATCTGGATGATCAAGGGCGCTGACCCAGCAGAGGCCCCGAAGGAGGTCCAAGACGCTGAAGATGCCGGCGGGGTAGATGACGCTGAAGCCGATACCCGCACCGTAGAAATCTCCGCTAACCCCTCCACAGGTGCGTTCTAAGCTCCGTGTAGGATAGGACGAGTCTTGGAGGGGAGTACCCCAATCCACGGCGTCGATCGTCAACACGGCAACTGCGGTACAGTTCCCGGTCGCGCCGGCTAGCGGGACTGTGCATAGAGCCTGCTAGCGGGGGAGACCTCCGGTCTTTATTGTCGCGTCGACCGGAGGGATAACTCATTATGCATGTGCCACTATGGGTCTGGGCCATCACCATCGCGGTGATCTTGGGCTTTTTTGTTTTCGATTTCTATAGCCACGTCCGCTCACCCCACGAGCCCAGCATCAAGGAATCCGGTGGGTGGACACTGTTCTACATGGCCGTCGCCGTTGTCTTTGGCGGAGTTGTATGGGTGCTGTGGGACAGTGAACATGCGGCACAGTTCTACACCGGTTGGGTGACGGAACAGGCGTTGAGCGTGGATAACCTGTTCGTGTTCTCGCTCGTCATGGGCTCCTTCAAGATTCCCCGCAGGTATCAGCAGAAGGTCCTGCTCATCGGTATCGTCCTAGCGCTGGTTTTCCGCCTTGTCTTCATCTTGATGGGCGCGGCCATTATTGCGGCATGGTCGGATGTCTTCTACCTGTTTGCCATCTTCCTTATTTACACCGCAGTCAAGCTGCTCATCGATGAGATCAACGGGACGCCCGAGACCGACCCCAACGACATGCTGGTAGTCAAGTGGCTGCGCAAAGTGGTCCATGTGACCCCGCGCTACCACGGTGACAAGCTCACCCACCGTGAGGAATCCGGTGAGAAGAAGGGCAAATTCGCCCTGACGCCGCTTTTCGTTGCTTTGGCGGCTATCGGGCTGATCGACGTCATGTTTGCCTTCGACTCCATCCCAGCTATCTACGGCATTACCTCGGAGCCTTTCCTCGTCTTCACCACCAATGCCTTCGCTCTCATGGGGCTGCGCCAAATGTTCTTCCTCATTGATGGCCTGTTGGACCGCCTGGTCTACCTGCCTTATGGCCTGGGTATTATCTTGCTGTTCATTGGTGTCAAGCTGCTCTTCCACGCTCTGCACGAGAACAACTTGCCCTTCATCAATGGAGGTGAGAATGTCAGCGCAGTACCGGAGATTACGACCCTTGTGTCGCTACTGGTCATCGTCGGCGTCCTCCTGGTTACGGTGTTGCTGTCAGTGTGGAAGGACAAACGCGACCAAGCCCAGGGTGGCGTGGTGGTTTCTCACAACCACTATGATTGGGACGATTTTGGCAACAAGATCGTACGCAACAAGGAGGGCGAGCTCGTCGGCAAGGCGGACGAACTTCCCAAGTCCGAGCTGCCTTAAACTCGGGCTGCGGGGATTTAGAAGGAATTAATAACGGGATTCCACTCGCGGAAAGCGCGCCCAGTAACAGCGCCTTCGGTGTAGAAGGGATCCTGGTCCATGAGGGCGATGACATCGGCCACCTTTACGGACTCATCCTCAAATTGCAGGACGATGAGCGCCCCGCCCTTGGAATCGGTGTAGGGGCCAGAGCCACAGATCTGGCCCTTGTCGTGGAGTGCGCCGATGAATTCGCGGTGCTTCGGGCGAACCTCAGCAATAACCGGGTTAGATGGATTGTATTCATAGGAAACTGCGAAATACTTCATACCGACCATGGTAGTGCTCGCCCGAGGGGCAGGCAGGCCACGGTAGGATGAAGAGCGTGAATGATTCTCAGGCTGCGCACAAGCAATCTCAAACTACGGATGTTAACCCCGAGGTCTCCAATTGGAACCTGCCCAACATCCTGACCAGTTTGCGCATCCTCTTTATCCCCCTGTTTGCCTGGCTGGTGCTCGCCGGCCATGAATGGTGGGCTTTCCTCTGCTTCGCGCTCTTGATGCTCACGGATAAGTTGGATGGCGATATTGCACGCGCGCGGGGACTCATCACTAACTTTGGCAAGATTGCGGACCCGATCGCGGATAAAGCCCTGATGACCGCGGCCCTCGTGTGCCTCAATATCACCGGGGCTTTGCCGGTGTGGATCACCGTGCTGATTCTGTTTCGCGAATTCGGCATTACGATTTGGCGCTTCTTCTTGCTGCGTCAAGGGAAGGTGGTGCCGGCTTCCCAAGGTGGAAAGCTCAAGACAGCGTTGCAGACTGTGGCGGTGGCGTTGTATCTTTGTCCGCTGCCAGGGTGGATGGACCTTCCGAGCCTCCTCGTTATGTTGGCCGCCGCCTTCGTTACCGTCCTGACCGGCATCCAGTACCTCATTGATGGCCATAGGGAGAACCAATGAGCATCGAGGCGCAACTAGTATCCACGCTCAGCGAACGCGGTGAAACTGTGGCGTTCTGTGAGTCCCTTACTGCTGGTCTAGCCGCTGCGACTGTGGCGTGCATCCCGGGAGCCTCGGCGGTGCTGCGGGGTGGGCTGGTGACGTATGCGACAGAGGTCAAGGCTCATTTTCTCAACACCACCGTGGAAGAACTTGAGGAGCAAGGCGTGGTGTCTGCTGCGACTGCTGCGCAGATGGCTGAGGCGGCGGTCGTTGAAACGCGTGCAGATTGGGGGGTAGGGCTGACTGGTGTAGCCGGGCCGGACCTCCAGGAAGGCAAACCCGCGGGCACGGTGTACGTGGGGTTATGCGGGAGGGGTGGCGGGGGCGTCGCCAAGCGCGGCGTCCTTTATGAGCTTCCTGCTGAGGGGCGCAACGCGATTCGTTTCGCTGCCGTTGAGGCGGCATTGAGTCTTCTCCTATCAACTCTTGAAGAAAATTAGTTGATTGTGGGAACAAGTACGACTGCTGAGCCGTTGTACGGGGTGATGAACACTTCAGTTGCACTACTCGATAAACCCACCCAGTCCCCGGCGCGGTCGACGCGGACTCCTGAACCGCTGCTGCGTGAGGCCCTCGGATTAACGCTTCGCGCCTTCCGCGCGGATAAAGGCGTGACCCTCCGCGAACTCGCCGGTGTGGCGCGTGTTTCCCCGGGATATCTTTCGGAGCTGGAGCGTGGCCGCAAGGAGGTTTCCTCCGAGCTGCTGGCCTCTGTCTGCCATGCACTCGATGTCAGCGTCTCCGATGTCCTCATTGAGGCGGCCGGCTACATGGCGTTGCCGTCGATGGATGAGGAACTTGCATCCACTGCGCCAGCTGCATCCGAGTTATAGAACTGCGGCGTAGCTCTCCTTGCTTCGCTAATATTAGGCAGGCAGAGAATACTCTGATTACCCATTTATCCACACAACGAACTGCTGAGAAAGGCACCTTCTGTTATGGCGAATCCATTCGTAAAGGCCTGGAAGTACTTGATGGCTCTCTTTGACTCGAAGATCGAAGAGAACGCTGATCCGAAGGTGCAGATCGAGCAGGCGATCGAGGACGCGCAGCGCCAGCACCAGGAGCTATCCCAGCAGGCCGCTGCGGTGATTGGTAATCAGCGTCAGCTGGAGATGCAGCTCAACCGTCGTCTTAGTGAGATTGAAAAGCTGCAGCAAAACACCCGCAACGCTCTCAGCTTGGCGGACAAGGCCCGTGCTGAGGGTGACGTGCAGAAGGCTACCGAGTATGAGAACGCAGCGGAAGCCTTTGCCGCCCAGCTGGTAACCGCGGAGGAGTCTGTTGAAGACACCAAGAAGCTGCATGATCAGGCACTGCAGCAGGCGGAGCAGGCTAAGAAGGCCGTCGAGCGCAATGGCATGGCTTTGCGTGAGAAGGTTAACGAGCGCTCGAAGTTGCTGTCCCAGCTCGAGCAGGCCAAGATGCAGGAGAAGGTCTCCGACTCCCTTAACTCGATGAACGAGCTCACCGCGAATGGCAACACGCCTTCCCTAGATGCCGTGCGCGATAAGATTGAGCGCCGCTACTCCAAGGCTTTGGGTCAGGCGGAGCTCGCGGAGAACTCTGTGTCGAACCGAATGCATGAGATTGAGCAGGCCGGTGTGCAGCTGGCTGGCCACTCCCGTCTTGAGCAGATTCGCGCCGAGATGAACAATCCGAAGGCTGTAGAGGGCAACTCCCAGCAGGCAATCGGTTCGGCTGAAGCTAAGGCTCAGCCGAACGTGCAGGATGATGCCGTCCAGGCTCGCCTGCGTGAGCTGCGCGGTGAATAAAGTTTAGTCTCCGACGCCGCGCGCTTGCAGGGCCTCGCCCATGGCGCGTGCGCGACGGATCGAGCGAATGATAACCGGGGTGCCAAAGGCGGTTAGTGATGCCGTGGCACCCCGGGCTTTTCGTGCGTCCAGCACCTCGACGACCGTTCCTAGCATCAGGGGAAGTAAACGAATGGTCAGGGACATCGCTAGCGTGATGTTCTCAACGGGGACCCCGAGGCGCCCCAGAGGAGCCAGGGCGCGATCCAGGGAGTCCATCATCTCCGAGACCTTTGTGGTGAGTGTTAGCAGCACCGCCGCGCTAATGGCGGCGTAGATGGTGAGGAACATGATGGCAGCCGCCGTCAGGTCTTTCTGCCACCACTGGAACGCGGCGAGCGCGAGGAGAAGGTAGAGCGGCGGTGCGAGTTGGCCAAACGCAACGCGGAAAGGAACTCGGGCAATAGGGAAGAGGCCAAGGGGGAGAGCCAGGCTCACCGCCGCCCAAGGGATCGTGTGCACCGCCAGCGATGTTACGAGAATGAAGGCGATGAGTAGTAGGAACTTCACCGCGGCGGGGATGCGGTGAATGATGGTATCGGCGTCGACATAGAAGCCGAGTGGGATGTTCTTGGGCATGAGTTAGAGCGGGCGGGATTCCATAAGGTTCGTGTAGAAGGGGATGACCTCCTCGGGTGCTCCATCGGCAACGACGCTGTGGTTGTCTATGCACAGAACGCGGTCGAAATCGGAGAGGAAGTCTAGATCGTGAGTGACGACGATGAGCTGTTGTTCCAGACGTGCGAACTCGCGGCGAATGCGGTCGCGGTTGCGCAGGTCGAGCAGGGTGGTTGGCTCGTCAGCGATGATGATGGTCGGTTCGATGACCAGTACTGAGGCCAGTGCAAGGAGCTGTTTCTGCCCACCTGAGAGCGTGTGCGGAGACTGCTCTGCTAAGGGGCCTAGGCCGAAGCGTTCGAGGGCGGCGTCGACACGCTTGGTACGTTCTTCCCGAGACAACTTGAGACGACGCAGGGAGAACTCCACGTCATCGCGTACCTGCGGCATGACGATCTGGTTCTCGGCATCAGAAAAGACGAAACCCACGCGGCGTCGGATTTCCTTGCCGTGCTTGGCGACGTCCAGGTTGTCCACCACTACCTGACCGCTGGTGGGGTCACCGAGTCCGTTGATGAGCCGAACGAGCGTGGACTTGCCGCCACCATTGGCACCGATAATGCCGATGCGCTGTTCGCTCAAGCAAAGTGAAATGTCTTTGAGTACGGGGGTTTCGTCGAAGGTGACGGAAACATTGCGGAAATCGATCTGCGGCACGGGAGCTACTTCGCTTGGGCGCGTCGACCCATCAGATCGGGGAATGCTGCATGAACACCGACCGCGATAATGACCATGACGGCGACCTTGATGAGATCGGGGATGATGAATGGGCCTTGGGCAATGATGGCAGCCCCGAAGGACATGTCAGAGCGGAACATTAGGCCCAGGCTTCCACAGAAATATTGCACAGCTAAGCCAACAAGACCAGCAATGGCGAGGATGGCGGTCATGCCTCCCTTGTCGCGCGGCGCCCGGTAGGCGATAAGACCGGTGATGGCCGGAGCGACCACATATCCAACGAGGTAGCCCACCGTGGGGCCGGCGATAGCACTTAACGCGCTGCGCCCGCCAGCCAGGATGGGAAGACCAACGAGGCCGAGAGCTATGAAAAGCAGACCCACGAAGAGGCCGCGCCGGCCGCCGAGAACCAGGCCGGCCAGGATGATAACGGCATTTTGGAGAACGATGGGCACACCCGCGGTGGGGGTGGGGATGGAGACGAAAGCAAAGACTATGATGAGCGCGGTGAAGACCGCGACGTACGCGATGTCAGCCGCGACGGAATTCTTTTTCATGGGCCAAAGTTTATCCAGCGGGGTAACGGTGCAGCAAATGAGCCCTTTTGAACACCGTTCAAGCATGGGCTTTGGATCCCACGATCACCCCGAACGGGGTACCCTCGGGGCATGGCAGATAGGCAGGGACAAGCACGGTTTAACGATGTGATGCACCTAAGCGTGCGCGGGGGTGCAATAACACTTCTCTCCGGCTTGGTCATAGGTAGTCTGACTGGATGTTCGTTGATGAATTCCGCGAATGTCATTGAAAATATCGATAGGGCAGCCGGGGTGAAGGAGGGGGATCCTGGCAGCGTGGACATGCAGATCGGTGACATCTTTGATTCCGAGTATGAACGGGTGATCTTAATTTGCCCCGGTGCTTCCGAAAAAGATGTCCTAGCGGCGAGCGAAGGTACCTGGCAGGGCGGTAGTGATGAGGACGATGAGTGGGTGCCGCCTGCTGCGGGGCAGGTTGAGCTCTACCGGGATGTGCAAAGGCCCGGGTATTCCTCATTCATGAGCAGTAGGGCTGACCTTGACGAGCTAGACATGTGTGGTCAACTAGGGGAGGAGGTGGCCGTTCTTCCAGCTTCTGAGAAGGTGACTTTCTCTCGGCAGGAGCAGGGTGGCCCGTGGGTGCTCCAGTAACGGACTTGGCGCCCTGGACACGCGTCACGGCAGAATGGCCAATCGAACACTTGTGTGTGTATTGTGGGGACGTGGTCCGGTGAGCGCGTTAAGGTGCTTTCGTGGCTTGTGGTGAGGGTGAAAGGCTAATTGAGTCAAAGCCTGGGAACCAAAGTCACGAGGCGGCAGTCTAACTAGGTGCCACCTTTAATTAACACTCAAGCATTAACACGCACGTATTAACGAGCAAGAATGCACAACAACTGACGCACGATAGTGAGGAAATGAATGGCTACGAAGAAGAAGTCCTCGACGGCGAACAAGGGCGATGATCGTCAAAAGGCCCTTGATGCCGCAATGGCGATGATTGAGAAGGATTTTGGTAAGGGCGCCGTCATGCGTTTGGGCGATGATGACCGCCCGCCAATCCAAGCCATTTCCTCCGGCAACACAGCTATCGATATCGCATTAGGCGTCGGCGGTTTCCCGCGTGGGCGTATCGTGGAGATTTATGGCCCGGAATCCTCGGGTAAGACCACCGTTGCGCTGCACGCCATTGCATCGGCGCAGAAAACTGGTGGCATCGCCGCATTTATCGATGCTGAGCACGCTCTCGATCCGGAGTATGCACGCCTGCTCGGCGTGGATACGGACAACCTGTTGGTTTCCCAGCCAGATACCGGTGAGCAAGCTTTGGAAATCGCCGATATGCTGGTGCGTTCCGGTGCCATTGACATCATTGTCATTGACTCGGTCGCGGCGCTGACACCGAAGGCTGAGATTGAGGGCGAGATGGGAGATAGCCACGTTGGCCTTCAGGCGCGCCTCATGTCCCAAGCGCTGCGCAAGATGACCGGTGCTCTGTACAACTCGGGCACCACCGCCATCTTCATCAACCAGCTGCGTGAAAAGATCGGCGTAATGTTTGGCTCGCCGGAAACCACGACGGGTGGTAAGGCGCTGAAATTTTACGCCTCGGTGCGTTGCGATATTCGCCGAATCCAGACCCTGAAGGATGGTCAGGATGCCATTGGTAACCGCACCAAGCTCAAGGTTGTGAAGAACAAGGTTTCCCCGCCGTTCAAGATCGCTGAGTTCGACATCATGTACGGCGAGGGCATTTCGCGCGAGTCTTCCATCATTGACTTGGGCGTCGAACACGGCTTCATCAAGAAGTCTGGCTCGTGGTTTACCTATGAGGGCGACCAGCTGGGCCAAGGCAAGGAAAAGGCCCGTAACTTCCTCAAGGACAATCCAGATCTCGCGGATGAGATTGAAAAGAAGATCTTCGTCAAACTCGGCGTTGGTGCCGCCGCTGCCGAAGCGGGCGAGGATGTAGCGATGGACGTGCCGGGCGCGGACGATCCGCTGACGGATGAGGCTGTGGATCTCGTACCGAACGTCGATTTCGACGACGACTAATCGGAATCAATGCCACAACCTTCACCAGAGAAGCTCGAAAAGCTGCGTCGCGCTCTCGAAGCCTACGAGTCGGGTGACGTCGGCGGGCAACTCATTGACGCGGAAGCCGAAGCGGCGAAGGCACCCGTGCGTTCCCGTGCGCTAGGTCTACTGGATCAGCGGGCGCGTTCCCGCAAGGAGCTGCGTGACCG
Source organism: Corynebacterium sp. HMSC069E04 (assembly GCF_001813175.1). NCBI lineage: Bacteria > Bacillati > Actinomycetota > Actinomycetes > Mycobacteriales > Corynebacteriaceae > Corynebacterium > Corynebacterium sp. HMSC069E04. The sequence continues at coordinate 40,272 of NZ_KV811687.1, forward strand.
GCTCGTCGCTGCGGACTTTGAGCCAGAGGTCGTTGACACTGTCGTCGATGATTTAGCAGGGGCAGGGCTTGTTGATGATGAAGCCTTTGCCAAGGAGTGGGTGCGTCAGCGTCACGCCCGGCGAGGAAAATCGGCCCGGGCCCTCAACCTCGAATTGAAGGAGAAGGGCGTCGAGGCTGCCGACCGTGCCATAGCTTTAGAGCAGGTCACTGAAGAATCTGAAGAGGTTGTCGCCCGCCAGGTAGCTGAGAAGAAGGCGCGAACCCTCAAGAGGGTTCCCGCTGACCGGCATGAGAGGGACAAGTTCTTGCGTCGCATCGTTGGCACGCTCGCGCGGCGCGGCTATAACCAGGAACTCGTTATGCGTATCTCCATTGAGGTCTTGGACGCACGCATTGCTGAACTTAAGGCATTATGAGTAGTCGGATGGGCCAGTTAGAATGTCCCCCCGTGAACTCCCCCGTAATTAATTCCCAGCCCCGCACCTATGAGGTGCGGACTTTCGGCTGCCAAATGAACGTTCATGACTCAGAGCGCATCTCCGGCCTGCTTGAGGAAGCCGGCTATTCGGCGGCACCGGAGGGCACTGAGCCTGACCTCATCGTTTTCAATACTTGCGCCGTGCGCGAGAACGCCGATAAGCGCCTGTACGGCACGTTGGGTGCGTTAAAGAAGACGAAGGAAAACCACCCGGGCATGCAAATCGCGGTGGGTGGCTGCTTGGCGCAGAAGGATAAGGACATAGTCCTTGACCATGCGCCGTGGGTAGACGCTGTTTTCGGAACCCACAACATGGCTGCCCTGCCGGCATTGCTGGAGCGTGCCCGCCACAACGATGAGGCCCAGGTCGAGATCGTCGACGCCCTGGAGGCCTTCCCGTCCGTGCTGCCGGCAAAGCGCGAATCCGCTTATGCCGGGTGGGTATCGGTATCCGTGGGCTGCAATAACACCTGTACCTTCTGCATTGTTCCTTCGCTGCGCGGCAAGGAAGAAGACCGCCGCCCAGGCGATATCCTCGCAGAGGTTCAAGCACTGGTGGACCAGGGCGTGTCCGAGGTGACCTTGTTGGGGCAAAACGTCAACGCCTATGGTGTCAACTTCGCCGACCCGGATCTGCCGCGGGACCGCTTCGCTTTCTCCAAGCTGCTGCGGGAAGTGGGCAAGATTGAGGGCCTTGAGCGCCTCCGCTTTACCTCCCCACACCCTGCCGAGTTTACGTCCGATGTTATCGATGCCATGGCGGAGACCCCAGCGGTGTGCCCACAGCTGCACATGCCGCTTCAGTCTGGTTCGGACAAGGTGCTCAAGGACATGCGCCGTTCCTATCGCACGAAGAAGTTCCTGGGCATTCTCGATGAAGTGCGAGAGAAGATGCCGCATGCTGCCATTACGACGGATATAATTGTGGGCTTCCCTGGCGAGACAGAGGAAGACTTCGAGGCCACTCTAGAGGTGGTGCGCCGCGCCCGCTTCGCGTCCGCCTTTACCTTCCAGTACTCGCCGCGCCCAGGCACCCCGGCTGCGGAAATGGAGAATCAGATACCGAAAGAGGTCGTGCAGGAGCGCTTCGAGCGCTTGCTAGCGCTGCAAGACTCCATCCAGGCTGAGGAAAACGCGAAGCTCGTCGGTTCCGATGTGGAGCTTCTGGTTCAGGCGGAAGGTGGTCGTAAGTCCGCCGAGACTCACCGCCTTACCGGCCGTGCCCGCGACGGTCGCCTCGTTCACTTCGCTCCCGTCGATCCTGCGGGCAAGGACATTTCCGCGGAGATTCGTCCCGGTGATGTCGTGCACACCACCGTGACGGGTGCGGGCTCCTTCTTCCTGGTTGCTGACTCCGGCGTCAGCGAGCACCGCCGCACGAAGGCCGGCGATATGTCGGCGGCAGGGCAGACACCTACGACGGCTCCGATTGGGGTGGGGCTGGGGCTGCCGGGCGTCGGCAAGCCCAGCGCGCCGGCTGATTCTTGCGGCTGTTAGAAGAGAGTAGGCTCCGGTTCTATGAGTGATGACTTGAAGCAGGTGCGCGACGCCGTCGCGGCAGAGAAGCGTGCAGCGAGGACCATTGAACTGGGAAAGCACAAATACGCGCTCATCGTATCCGTCCTGGCGTGGGTAGCGTACCTGGTGCTTCCTTATGCTGGCGAGGCTCGCGGATGGGAAGCGCTCTTCGTCGGAGGAACCGTTGAGGGAGTCCGGATCTCGCTTATGGAGACCGTCAGCGCCTGGCTAGCGTTGGGTGGCGTGGGTATTCTGACCACGGCCACACTCCTCACGCGGCGGACGTCTGTAGCTCTCGCCGCATGGATGATGGTGACCATCTCCTTTTTCGTCAACTTATGGGGCTTCTGGTACCGCGGCGGCGCCGCTGAGGGTGCTTCCATCGGCATGTACGTGGGTGCTATCTCGACGTTGGTGGCCTTTCTTGTGTACTGCCAAGTTGCGTTGCGCCGCAACCCTGAGCAGCTAGCCGCCGCTGAGCGTGTCCGTGAAGTCTCGGGGCAGCTTGACCACGTGGGTGTCTTGCAAAACGAAGCCGCGACTGAGCTGCCAGCGGAGCAGAACCCGCTGCTTATCGACGACCGCCGCGCACGCGCCGTCTCACGCCACCGCCGTCAGCAGGGCGAGGAATAAGCGCTACGAGATTCGTGTTGTGGAGTGCATGACTACACTCTTCGGCTCACTTGAATTGGGACGGCTAACCCTGCCAAACCGCGTGACCATGGCAGCTTTGACCCGCTCACGTGCAGGCCGTGACGGTGTCCCCACACATGTGCACGAGACGTACTACACGCAGCGCGCTTCCATGGGCCTTATCGTGACAGAGGGCGTATTCCCCTCGGTGACGAGCCGCGCCTTTCCTGGCCAGCCCGGTGTCGAAACTCCAGAGCAGATTGCCGGGTGGCGTCGCGTGACGGAGTCCGTCCATGAGGCCGGCGGACGCATTTTCATGCAGGTAATGAATGGCGGGCGCCTGTCTCATGTCAGTCTCCTCGAAGGGGCACAGCCGGTAGCGCCCTCCGCAGTGGCCTCGGGGACTGCGGTCAGAGATTTTGAGTCCCGCAAAGAGTGCCCGGTTCCCCGAGCCCTCGACGTTGAAGAGCTACCTCGCATCATCGGAGAGTTCCGTCAGGCCGCTCGCAACGCCATCGACGCAGGGATGGATGGCGTAGAGATCCATGGCGCCAATGGCTACCTTCTGCATCAATTCCTTTCCCCGAGCTCCAATCACCGAGAGGATGCTTATGGTGGAAGCCCAGAGAATCGCTATCGCCTCGTGGAGGAAATCCTCCGTGCTGTGGCCGAGGAGATCGGTGCAGACCGTCTCGCACTGCGGCTGTCGCCACAACACAATATTCAGGGCATCGAGGAAACTGACGCCGCGGATGTGCTTGCCACGTATGGAGGGCTGCTCCGTGCAAGTGAAGACCTCGGTCTGGCCTATGTTTCCTTCCTCCACGCAGAGCCTACCGGTGAGCTCATTACTGAGCTGAGCACCCTTGCACGCGCTAACGGGCGCACCCGCGTCATCCTGAATTCGGGATTTGGCCAGGTCACCCAGCGCGCCGAAGCCGAGGAGCTGGTTCAGCATGGTGATGCGGTGGCCGTGGGCCGCTTGGCCATCTCGAACCCGGACCTCGTTCGCCGCTGGCAGGAGCAGCTTCCAATCACCGCGCCGGACGAAGGAACGTTTTACACAGGTGGGGAGCGCGGCTACACCGATTATCCGCTCTACACGGTGAGCTCGTAGGCGCTGCTGGCGGAGATGATATGCGCGCCGAGGCGCGCGTAGAGCGCATTCATCGCTGGATCAGCTTGGGCCACAGAACAGTACGCCCGGCGAACGGTGGGCCAGTGGTGCGTCACCGCGTACTGAGCATGCTGCTTGGCGCGCGTGGCCAGTCCGCGCCGGCGGTAGGCGCGGTCGGTGACTGTGAGAGTCCACTCGCACACTTCAGGGTCTGCATCGCCGTGGCGCGACAGCTCCGTGAGTGCGACGACTCGACCGCGCTCGAGAATGCCGACGAGCAACGTGTGAGCCTTCCGGGAGCGTAGCCGGGCGTAAGCTTCGTTGAGGCGCTGCCGCGTCCACACGATGGGCTCAACGCTCAAGTCACCGTACACGGCGTCGGCGGAGGCAATGGTGAGCAAGCGGAGGACATCATCCAGAAGCTCTTTCGGGATGTCATAGTCCGGCCACACCTGCGCACCGAGCACCGGGGCAGTGGGCTGGATGTCGACGTACATCTGACGCTCGGCGTGCTTCTGGCGAAACCCCAGTTCGAGGTAGGCCTGCGACATTGGATCGTAGGTATGGTCCGCGTCCGGTGGATACAGCATGCCAACCTGGGCATTCTTGCGGCCCAGTTGGCGGGTAAGCCGGAGTGCCTCGCGGGCGAGGGCTCGCGTAACGTCGAGAGCCTCTGGCTCTAGTTCCTCCCCAGGCAAGGGCAAGAGATCCGCGGCGAGAACGCATTCGATATCGGCGTTGTCCGTTTCCTCCAAGAGAGGAAGTGAGATATGGATGAAACCGTCGAAGTCGATTTCTGGGCTGGGCTCGGCTGCTGAAATGACCGGCAGCCCCAGTTCTCCTGCAGTGCCCATAGCAGTGGTAGTGAGCCCGAAAAGGTAAGTCACGGACTCTGCGGAGCCTTGCAAGCGCTGGAGCACACGGCGTGGAGAGCCACTGGCCGCGGGATCACCGCTGGCTTCCTGTGCGGCAAGGTTAGCGTCGAAGACAAAGCTGCGGAGGCAATCCGCCGGCTCAGCGTGTGCCGAGCCCGGCGGGGCGACTATCTGAACGAACACTCAGACTGGGAGCCGCTACTTATCGTTGACAGCAGCCGCAGCGGCATCCGCGAACTCCTGCCATTGCTGCGCCTGGGCGCGCAGTTCCTCTGCCTTTTTGGCATTGCCCTTGGCGTCTGCGGCCTCCGCCTGTGCAGTGAATTCATCCACCTTGGCTTGGAACTGGGCCACGCGGGCTTGGGCCTCTGGGTCCGTCCGGCGCCATTGTGAATCCTCGGCGTCGCTCACGCGCTTTTCCAACGCCGAGATCTTAGACTCGTATTCGCGCACCTGCTTGCGCGGGACGAAACCAATCTCTTCCCACTTTTCCTGCAGCTCCCGCAGCTTGGCCTTTGCAGCGTCGATGGACTTGGATGGATCAATCTGGGAGTCATATTCCGCAATGAGCGCGTCCTTGGCGGCGGCGTTTTCTGCGAATTGCTTATCCCGTTCGTCGTTGACCGCGTTGCGGGCGTTGAAGAAGTGGTCCTGCGCGGCACGGAAGCGGGCCCAGAGTTTATCGTCGATCTCGCGGGGAGCGCGGCCAGCGGCCTTCCACTCCGTCATGAGGTCACGGTAAGCACGCGCCGTTTCACCCCAGTTGGTGGATTCCTTAATAGCCTCCGCGCGCTCCACTAGCTCTTCCTTCTTGGCGCGGGCTGCAGCGCGGTTGCGATCGAGCTCGGCGAAATGCGAGCCCCGACGACGGTTAAAGGAATCGCGGGCGCGGGAATAGCGCTTCCACAGTGCATCATCCGTCTGACGGTCGATGCCACGAATCTGCTTCCACTCCTCGAGGATGGCGCGAATGCGGTCGCCGGCGGCCTTCCACTCCGTCGAGTTGGCGGCGATGTCCTCGGCCTCGGCCGCCAGCTTTTCCTTCTTGGCGATTGCCTCTTCGCGGCGGCGAGCCTTGTTAGCCTGCGCCTGCTCGCCGGCCTCCACGGAATGCTCAATGACGGTGCTCAGGCGCTTGTCCAAGGCGGCAATATCACCAATCACTGCCTGCGTGGGCAGGGAGTCCCGGAGCTCTGCCGCGGTTGATTTGATCGACGCTGCATCGTCCGGATGCGCCTGCAGGCGGGATTCCAGCAGCTCGATTTCGGTAGACAGATCGTCGTAGCGGGCGCCAAAGTGCGCCAAGCCTTCTTCTGGGGTGCCTGCCTGCCATTCGCCGATCTTGCGTTCACCTTCGGGCGACTTCACAAAGACCGAACCATCAGCATCAACGCGGCCCCATTTAGCGGGATCATTCTTTGCCGGCTGCACCGGTCGTGCGGCGGGGGCGGAAGCCGACGGGCCGGGACGAGCGCCCTTGCGGGGCATGGCTCCAGGAGAAGGAATAGCGGACATGGTAGGAAACCACCTTCGGTACTATCGCGCCGCGCGACACGGCTGCCAAAACTTATGTGACACAACACTACCGTTTCCGCCGTGCAGCCGCGTGTTAACCCCGAAAAACAAACCTTATAGGATGGGAGTTGATGCAGAATCTCATGGTTATGCCAGCCTCCCCGGCTCTGGCGGAAGAACTCTCTCCCGGCGATGACGCTTCGCGCGCGCTGCTCGGCGCGGCCTGCGAGCTCGCTCGCGATGCCGCACGCATAAGCGGCGGAGGCCCTCTCAAGGTAGATATCGTGGGATCGCGTGATACTCGGTGGAGCACCGAGCATACGGGAAGCTTGCGAGCATGGGGAGCGCCGCAGGTCGACGTCGGCGGAGGCAACTTTCTGCCAGAAATCATGGCCCGCTACGTGCTTTGTCGCGCGCTTGCCCACACACCCGATGAACCAGGCTTCGTGGTGGAAGATTCCCGCGCTGAACTCGGTGAGGTCCATCCCGCCCGCCTGACCGTTGTCTGTGTTGATGGCTCAGCAGGCCTGACCAAACGCGCGCCACTAGCCCTCGTCGACGGCGCACGGGATGCCCACCTGTGGTGCGAAAGCGTTCTTGCCGGCGGGGAAGCACACTGCGACGAGGCACGTCTGCGGTCCGCAGGTGTGCTCGAGACGAACCTCTGGGCACAGCTGGCAGGCGTGCACCCACGGCACGCGGAGCTTCGGGCAGCGGATTCAACCCTCGGGGTAGGGCGCTATGTGGCGGGGTGGCAGTGCTGATGACTCATACTCACCCGCACGCACCAACCCCCATTGCAGTGGTTGGCCCGACGGCCTCCGGAAAGTCGGCTCTCGGCGTAGCTCTTGCACACGAGCTTGACGGGGAAGTTGTCAACGTTGATTCGATGCAGCTCTACCGTGGCATGGACATCGGCACCGCCAAGCTAACGATGGAGGAACGCGAAGGTATCCCACACCATCAGCTCGATGTGTGGGACGTGACGGAAACGGCGTCGGTAGCACGCTATCAGTCCGCTGCCATCGCGGATATCGAGAGTATTCGAGCGCGTGGCAAGACTCCGATCTTGGTGGGCGGCTCCATGCTTTATGTCCAATCACTCGTGGATGATTGGCAATTCCCGCCCACTGATCCGCAGGTGCGCGCTCGCTGGGAAGCCCGGCGCCAAGAGATTGGTACCGATGCCTTGCACGCAGAGCTTGCCAGCGTGGACCCGGCAGCCGCGGCCATCATTGAAGATAAGGACCCGCGCCGTACCGTGCGCGCGCTGGAAGTCATCGAGCTTACAGGCAAGCCTTTCAAAGCCAGCCAGCCACCGAAGAACGCCCCGCCCCGGTGGGGCACGAGAATCCTCGGGTTGCGCACGGAAGCCAGCTGGTTGAACCCGCGCATCGAGCTGCGTAGCCGCCTCATGTTCGACAAGGGGCTGGTGGAGGAAGTGGAGAGCCTCCAAATCCGCGGCTTGAAGGCTGAGTCCACAGCCGGGCGGGCGATTGGCTATGCCCAAGTTCTCCAAGCACAGCGCGGAGAGCTGACATGGGAGGAGGCAGTGGAGCGCACTATCACCGGAACCCGCCGCTATGTGCGCCGCCAGCGCGCCTGGTTCAACCGCGATAAACGGATCCACTGGTTGGATGCCGCGGCTGACACGACCACGCAGGCTTTGCGTGTCCTCGAAGGGCGTTAGACTCTACAGCTATGAACTTTGCTAAAGGCCACGGAACTGAGAACGATTTCGTCATTGTGGAGGGAACCGAGCCGCTACCGCCGGAAAAGGTGGCGGCACTGTGTGACCGTCGAGCCGGAATCGGCGCCGACGGTGTACTGCGCGTCATCCGCGCTGGTGAACTGCTCGCTTCTGGAGAAATCGATGAGCTCGCGCCGGGTATTAACGCCGATGACTGGTTCATGGACTACCGCAACGCGGATGGCTCCGTGGCGGAAATGTGTGGCAACGGCACCCGCGTCTTCGCGCATTGGGTCCGTTCCCGTGGGTTGGTGGAAGAAGACACCTTCACCGTGGGCACGCGCGCCGGCGCCAAGCAGGTTACCGTGCACTCTTTCAGCGAGACTGAGGCCGAAGTTAGCGTGGAGATGGGACCAGCACAGGTGCTCGGTGTCTCCACGGCTGCGATGGCGGGGGAGAGCTTCGCCGGGCTAGGAGTGGACGTGGGAAACCCCCATTTGGCGGCTGTAATCCCGGGGCTTAGCGCAGAGGCCTTGGCTGGAAAGCGCCTTGAGCAGTCTGTCTTTGACACTGATTTTTTCCCGGCAGGCGTCAACGTAGAGCTGGTGACACCTTTGCGCGATGGTGTGATTCACATGCGCGTCTTCGAGCGCGGCTCGGGGGAGACTCGCTCGTGCGGCACCGGAACGGTGGCGGCAGCGTGCGCCGCGCTTGCCGATGCCTCCCAGGTCACCGGCCACGTCCGCGTCATTGTTCCGGGCGGCGAGGTAGAGGTGGACATCACCGAAGACGGCTCCACGCTGACGGGGCCTTCGCGCATCGTGGCAACTGGTGAAACTTCACTATAGGGCTTTTCGGGACGGCGTTTAGCGTCCGTCCTCTTTTTTGTAGTTGGTGCCCAAGGCCAAGGCGGCGCGGCGGGCCGCGAGCCAGGCTTCTTTGAGTTCTGCGGCGCGCTCGTCGGCCACTTTAAGCAGGGATTCCAGCTCACTGGTTTCAACGTGCGGTGAGTTCACCCGCGCATCGAGGCGGCGTAAGAAGCGTTGCGCACCATGCATCTCGTAGTGGAACGCTTCGATGACGGGGTTTGCGCAGTCGACGTCGACAAGCGCGGGGCGGTGCAATGTTCGGTCGGCTAAGGACTCCGCGTCATCGCTCGTAGCAAACGTGGCATAGTCCTCGAGGACACCCGTGATGTCCTCCACCGTGAGCGCAATGGAAGCCCGCAGTGCCGCATGCTCCGAGGCGTTGGGGCGGGCATCGGCGAAAAGCCACAGCGCGCCGCAGACGAAAGCAGCGAGGATGACTCCCGGCAGCTTCAGCGTCACAATCAACACCGCAGCGGTAACTGCGGCGAGAAGCAGCGCTAGACCGCGACGCTGAGATGCGGAAAAAATCATGGTGACAACTCTCCGAGACCTTAGTGGCCTCCGCAGCCTCCAGAGCCACAAGCGCAGCCGCCTTCGCCGCCACAACCACCGGTGGGCAGCGCAATCGAGGCCGTCAACATCGCCGAACCCGCAAGAACGGAATCCTTCGGTGGCAGCTCACCAAAGCTCTCCGGCAGACACAGATCGAAGGGGAAGGTGCCATCCATGACGAGGTGCATGAAGCGCTTACCTGTGAGCTGGTTGTGGCGCCACTCGGATTCCATGACCCGTGCGGAAAAAGTGCAGCCCGGCGTGGGGGATTCGGAACCGGAACCGGCCGCAACAATTGCCGCGCCAGTGGATTCAAACGTGGCTGGGTAGGCACCCTTCTCGGCTTCGTAGGCTTCAGTGCTGTCGAAGGCGGTGACGTCGAGGCCCATCGCGGTGAGCTCTACCTGTTGCCACTGCTGGGTGTCCTCATCTGCCAAGAGCGGGCCCTGCGCCAGGTTCGCCGTTGCTTGCGCGAGAACGTTTCCGAAAGGATCGATGATGTCCAGGTAAGCCAAGACATCGTTGATCATAGAGACGTGAGCGAATCCTTGGGTGACGCCCTCGAAGCCGATAAAGGTGGCGAAAGGTTCGATGGCAAGGATATTGAGTTGCGCCCCGGAAGGATCCGAGAACTGAATGAGTTGTCCTCCGCGAACCTCCCCGGTGACTGCCAGCTGGTTGGTGGAAATGGCGGCTTCGACGGCGTCCTGCCAGCGCTCGTAGTTGAGGCCAATGGCCTGCATCTCTGGGTGGGTGGTCTCTTTGACGGTCATGCGGCCCATTGTATCTGGCGCCGCGATGACTCAAAAATGTTGTCGGTGAGCCTTGCCGCCGGGATCGGCACAAGGTCGTGTGCAACGGAGATTCCCTGTTAAGAGGCGTGACGTGCAAGAATAGAAAACATATGACACAAGAAACCCATGATGATCTCCTCGCGCAGGCTTTTGGTGAGCCCGCGCCCATGCCACAGGTGCCGTCCACCGGTGATTTCGACCTCGCGGAGCGCAATGCCTTCCGGCGAGTGAACCGTAAGACCACAATCCGCTCAGAAGACAGCACCGACATCTACGAGGTGGAGTACCGCAAGCTCCGCCTTGAGCAAGTGATCTTGGTGGGCGTGTGGACCGAAGGCACCGTGGCCGAGGTTGAGGCCACGATGGCGGAGCTTGTCGCGTTGACGGAGACCGCGGGTGCAGAGGTCATCGAAGCCCTGTATCAGAAGCGCGACAAGCCGGATCCTGGAACCTATATCGGTTCCGGCAAGGTGAAAGAGCTCAAGGATATCGTGACTGCCACCGGCGCGGATACCGTGGTATGCGACGGCGAACTTACCCCGGGCCAGCTCACGGCATTAGAACGAGCGCTCAACACCAAGGTTATCGACCGCACCATGCTCATCTTGGACATCTTCGCGCAGCACGCCAAGTCCAAGGAAGGTAAGGTCCAAGTCTCGCTCGCACAGCTGGAGTACCTCTACACCCATACACGCGGTTGGGGCGGTAACCTCTCGCGCCAGGCGGGTGGCCGAGCCGGATCCAACGGCGGTGTCGGCTTGCGCGGACCCGGTGAAACCAAGATTGAGACGGATCGTCGCCGCATCCGCACGCAGATGGCGCTGCTGCGCAAGGAACTTAAAGGGATGAAGACGGAACGCGAGATCAAGCGCTCGCGCCGCGCATCCTCAACGATTGCGCAGATCGCTATTGCTGGCTACACCAACGCTGGCAAGTCTTCGCTCATCAACGCGATGACGGGCGCTGGCGTGCTGGTGGAGGACGCGCTGTTCGCTACCTTGGATCCCACTACGCGCCGCGCCGAGCTGGCCGATGGCCGTCAGGTCGTCTTCACCGATACCGTCGGCTTTGTGCGCCACCTGCCGACGCAGCTGGTGGAAGCCTTCAAATCCACCTTGGAGGAAGTCCTCGCAGCGGACTTGATGCTTCATGTGGTGGACGGCTCTGATCCTTTCCCGCTCAAGCAGATTGAAGCGGTCAACAAGGTCATCTATGACATTGTGAAGGACACCGGTGAGGAAGCCCCGCCGGAGATTATCGTCATTAATAAGATTGACCAGGCTGACCCCCTGGTACTCGCGGAGCTGCGCCACGCCCTCGACCGCGACAATGTCGTCTATGTCTCCGCCAAGACGGGGGAGGGCATCGATGAGCTCACTGCGCGTGTGGAGCTGTTCCTCAATTCCCAAGACGAGCACGTGCAGCTGCTCGTGCCGTTTACCCGCGGGGACGTGGTCGATCGCATCCATACCCAGGGCACCGTGCGCAGTGAGGAGTACACGGGTCAGGGCACGCTTGTCGACGTTCGCCTGCCCGCCTCTATTGCCGCCGAACTCAGGGAATTTCGCGTGGCCGGTGAGGACGCTTAGGTTTCAGTGCTCCCGTGAGCCATAATTATGGTTCGTGAGTAATTTTGGCTGGGCCGTCCACGGGGACGGAAAAACGATTAAGCCGGGCGCGGTCGTCGCACCCGAAGAACGATTGAGCTGGGGCCGCACTATCGGCATTGGCATGCAGCACGTCGTGGCCATGTTCGGCGCGACACTGCTGGTGCCCACCCTGACCGGATTCCCGGTCAATACGACGTTGCTGTTTTCAGGCCTGGGAACAATCCTATTCCTCCTGATTACCCGCAACCGCCTGCCTTCCTACCTGGGATCCTCTTTCGCGTTCATTGCGCCGCTGAGCGCCTCCCAGCAGTACGGCATTGGCGCACAGGCGGGTTCCGTCTTAGTGACTGGCCTGGTCCTGGTGGCGATTGGTTTCGCGGTGAAGGCGGCGGGCCGGAAGGTCCTTGACGCCGTCATGCCGCCGGCTGTGACCGGCGCCATCGTGGCACTGATTGGCCTTAACTTGGCGCCCAATGCTGCCACCAATTATTCGAGCCAGCCTCTAGTTGCCACGGTGACGCTGGCGGTCATCATCCTTGCCACCGTCGCCGGTCGCGGCATGGTGTCGCGCCTGTCGATTCTTATCGGCGTCGTCGTCGGCTGGGCTTTCGCGGCCGCTACAGGCAACCTTGGCGAAGGCGCTGTGGAGTCCATCCGCGAAGCAGCCTGGATTGGCTTCCCGCAGTTCCATGCGCCGGAGTTCCACGTTTCCGCCATCGCGGCAGCCCTGCCGGTGCTGGTTGTGCTGATTGCTGAGAACGTCGGTCACGTCAAGGCGGTCTCGGAGATGACCAAACGCGATCTCGATGATTTGGCCGGTGACGCTCTCATCGCTGATGGCCTGGCTACCTCCCTAGCCGGTGGGTTCGGCGGCTCCGGCACAACAACCTATGCGGAGAATATCGGCGTGATGGCCGCGACCCGCGTCTACTCCACGGCCGCCTACTGGGTAGCTGCTATCACAGCCATCGCTCTGGCCTTCATCCCGAAGTTTGGCGCGCTCATCTTTACCATCCCCACCGGCGTGCTGGGCGGCGCTTGCATTGTCCTCTACGGGCTCATCGGCATGCTCGGCGTGCGCATCTGGATGGACAACAAGGTCAACTTCAATAACCCGGTGAACCTCACTGCTGCGGCGGTGGCGCTCATCGCGGGTATTGGCAACCTCACCCTCGACGTCTTTGGCGTGACGCTTGAGGGCATTGCCTGGGGCTCTGTCGGCATCATCGTGCTCTACCCGGTGATGAAGAAGCTCTACGGCTCCATTGGTGAGGGCCGCGGCGCGAAGTACTAGACATACCCTCGCCGCCTGAACGGAGTAAAGGCACCATCTGGAGGCTTTGATTTAGAAAACCCCAGGTGAATGTGTGCAGAAGTCTGCATAAGGTGCTTTTACTTCGGTCCCTTTAGAGCTCTCCCCACGAACTCATCATTCAGCCAGACATCATCACTGTCGGAATGAGCCTGTGCGTAGTCCAGCAGCTCTTCCACCGTGTGTATGTATACCTCGTCGTCGGTATGAGTTGGCCACGAAATGGTTTCGGGGTTGGCGAAGTCTGCTTTTCCAATCGGATAATCTCCCGCTAATTGATCCGCCCAGAGGCGCGAGGCGACTCCGTGGTAGAGGGTTTCGGTATCGAGGTCGCCGCGGAACCGGGTCAACGCTCCCATGACCTCGTAGCCGACGTCTGGGGGGCGTTGTTGGCTGGCCAGTCATGTCTTTGACTCTACACAGTAGGTCACTTCAGTCGAGGGGAGAAGACGAGAGAAAGAGTCCGCGCAGACGAGGCGAATCAAAAAGCTCCCGCCACCCTCAGTACAAGAGGGAAGCGGGAGCTCTGCCGTTCTATAGACGGAAAGTGCTTTAGGAAGCGTCGAGGTCCTGCTCGATGAGACCGGCGATCTTCTCCACAGCGGCCTCGTTCTCAGAAGTCACGGTGACTTCGTCGCCCTGCTCGGCGCCGAGAGCCATGATCATGAGGGAGGAAGCAGCATCGGTCTCGTCCTCGTCCTCGTCACCGACGAGGGTCAGGAAGATGTCCTCGTCGAACTCAGCGGCGGCATCGGCAATGATGGAGGCCGGACGTGCGTGCAGTCCGACGGAGGAACCAACCTTGACGGTCTTAGAAGCCATGATAATAATCCTTTCGAATTACGGAGTTTCGTGCTTACAAGTGTACGCGGCTTAAGCGCTAGGCGGCGGCCTTGGCCTTGTCTGCCTTCGCAGCAGCCTCTTCCGCAGCCTTGTTAGGCCAGAATTGCTTCATCGCGATGACCGCAATGGCGGACACGATGACGCCGGCAAGGATAGCCACGAAGTATGCCCACGCAGGTTCGATAGCGAAGATAACAAAGATACCGCCGTGCGGGGCGCGAGACATGACGTCCAGGGACATCGACAGAGCACCTGTTACTGCGCCACCGAGCATCATCGACGGGATGACACGCAGCGGGTCGGCAGCAGCGAACGGGATAGCGCCCTCGGAGACGAAGGACAGCCCCAGCAGCCAGGCGGACTTACCGTTTTCCTGCTCCGCAGGCGTGAACAGGTTCTTGCGTACGAAGGTAGCGATGGACAGTGCGATCGGCGGAACCATGCCGGAGGCCATAACGGCGGCCATGATCTTCATGGAAGCCTCATCACCCGTGGACAGGCCAGCAGTAGCGAAGAGGTAAGCAGCCTTGTTGACCGGGCCACCCAAGTCGGAGCACATCATAAGTCCCAGGATGATGCCCAGAAGGACCGCGGAGGAACCGGACATAGAGGACAGCCAGTTCTGCAGGCCTTCCATGATGGCGGCCAGCGGTGCACCGAGCAGCAGGTACATGAGCAGGCCGGTAATCATCGTGGCGAGCAGCGGGATGATGACCACAGGCATGAGGGAGCCGATCCAGCGCGGGACCTTCCACTTGCCAATCCACATCGCAACAAAGCCAGCGATAAGGCCGGTGACCAGACCACCGATGAAGCCCGCACCGAGGGTGACCGCAATGGCACCACCGGCGAAGCCCGGCGCGATGCCCGGGCGGCCCGCCAGCGCGAAGGCAATGTAGCCGGAGAGCGCCGCGACGATGAATCCCATCGATGCTTGACCGATGGCGAAGAGCACGGCGCCGATGTACAGGGCGAACCCTGCCTTCTTGAAGGTCATCATTTCGCCATCAACCATGACGTCATGGCCCGGCAGGTTGGTCAACGAGTAATCGCTGGTAATGGCCTGCCAACCGTTGGCCATGTCGTAGCCACCGAAGAGGAAGCCCAAGGCCAAGAGGAGGCCACCGGCAGCGACGAAGGGCACCATGTAGGACACACCGGTCATGATGGCCTGCTGAATGCGCTTGCCCCAGCCCAGTCCTTCGCCTTCTTCTGCGGAACTAGAGGAGGCTGCGCCTGCCGTGCCTGCGACCTTGTGTGCGTTGGGGTTCTTGGACGCAGCGATAGCTTCATCGAGCATCACGCCCGGCTCGTTGATGGCGCGCTTGACGCCCGATTCAATAACGGGCTTTCCGGCGAAGCGCTCCCGGTCGCGAACACCGACATCGGTAGCGAAGATGACGGCGTCGGCAGCCGCGATGGTGTCTGTAGAAACAGCGGTGTTATTGGAGGATCCCTGGGTTTCTACGGTGAGCTCGACATCGTGGCGCTCCTCGGCGGTTTGGGTGAGGGCGTCGGCTGCCATGTATGTGTGGGCAATGCCGGTCGGGCATGCGGTCACGGCCACGATGCGGGTCTTCTGTGAATCCGCAGCCTTGCTCGCCGCAGGCGCTGCAGTCGCAGCTGCAGGTGCTGATTCGCTGGCCGTAGCCTTCTTCTTCGGTTTTTCGGCGTTAACCACGTCGAGTACCAGGGAGACGATTTCCTCCTTGGTCTGCGCGGTGCGCAGAGCCTCCAAGAAGTCCTTCTTCACCAGCGCGCGAGCCAGCTTGGAAAGGATCTTCAGGTGTGCTTTACCGCCACCTTCCGGGGCGGCGATGAGGAACACCAGGTGGGCGTCGCCATCGGGGCCGGAGAAGTCCACGCCGCGCGAGAGGCGGGCGAAGACCAAGGTGGGTTCCGACACAGCGGCGGAGCGGCAGTGTGGGATGGCAACGCCACCGGGGACACCGGTGCCAGCCTTTGCTTCACGCTCGATGGCGGGGCCAGTCAGTTCTTCCACGGAGGTGGCGCGGTCGGTGTCGTGGACAAGCGTGGCCAGGTTGGTAATGACTGATTCGATGCTGTCACCAAAGTCGGCGTCGAGCGCCACAAGATCGGTGGTGATGAGTTCTGATGACATCGGGTACGTACTCCTCAGTACTGCTAAAAGTCGGTGACGGCCTGAACCGTCGTGTGTTCGATATCTAGTTCTTCAGGGGTTGGTATCTGGGTTCCCGGGAGTGATGCGGCAGCCGAGCCGTAGGCCACCGCTTGGCGCAGGGCGTCCGAGTAGGAGGCACCCGAGCGGCGGGCGAGGATATAGCCGGAGAGCGAAGAATCACCGGCACCCACGGTAGAGCGCAGGGTAATCGGCGGGGGAGTAGCGGCCCACGCTTCATCGGCAGTGACCAGCACTGCGCCAGCGCCACCGAGGGTGACGAGAACCTCGGGGATGCCGCGCTTGACGACGACCCTCGCGGCCTTGACCACACCGCTAAAATCACCGTTCTCGGCGGCAGCTTCGAGGGCCTGACCATCCACGTTGGCTAGCTGGCCAAGCTCAAGACCATTCGGCTTGATGAGGTCGGGGCTGGCGGTTTCGAGGTTTTCTCCGAGAGCCACCATAGGGGCATCGGAGGTGTCGACGGCTACACGGATGGCGGGATTGGCTTCGCGCGCGACACAGATGAGCTGCGTGTACCAATCTGTAGGAACGCCTTGGGGAAGAGAGCCCGCCATGACGATCCACTCGGCGTCAGCGCAGTGTTCAGCAACGGCCTGTGCCACGTCTTGCTGAACTGAGTCATCCAGCGTGGGGCCGGGGCCGTTGAGTTTGGTCGTACGGCCATCCGGTTCGGTCAGGGTGGTATTGGTGCGCACCGCGCCATGCGTCGGCACGGCGTGTACGGGAATAGACGCGTCAGCGGCGAGGGCTAAGAACGGGTCTGAGGCCACAGCCGGTAGAAGGGCCAGACTGTCGACGTTAGCGAGCGTTACGGCGTGCGTAACGTTGACGCCTTTACCACCGGCAACGCTGGAGACAGACCCTGCGCGGTGTACAGCACCAGGCTCGAGTTCCTCGTTCAGGCGCACGGTGGCGTCGATGCTTGGGTTGGGGGTCAAGGTAAGGATCATTGTGGACAATGTCCCCTTTCGCGGAGTGCGTATATTGGGGGCAAACGCGCCTCGGCGGCTTAAACAAGAACTCCCGTGCGGATTGCCCGTGGTCAGCGTGAAAGTAATGTTGCTTAATGTTGATTATTGCCCGTTTGTGTCCGAATGTCAACGGCGTCACTGTGGTTTTCGTTGCATTTTTGACCGACTTGTGATGATCTGGATAGAGAAAAACATCGTCTCCGTAAGGAAATGTGTCATGGAAAACGCATCCCCATCCACCATTAAAGGCACCGGCGTCGTCGCCGGCGTTGCATACGCTGAGGCGGTGTGGGTTCGCCCACGCCCAGAACTGCCCACGGCTGGAGAAACCGTGGCGGAAGAGCAACGTGATGCTGAATACGATCGCTTCCTCGAAGCCGCCGACATCGTTGCCAGCAGGCTAGAACAGCGTGCCGCTGGTGCTGAAGGTCAGGCAGCAGAAGTTCTGGGCGCTACTGCTGGAATGGTCAAGGACCGAGGTTGGCACAAGGCAGTGCGCAAGGGCATTCGCAGCGGCAAGAACGCCGAATATGCAGTTGTTGGTGCCACAGACAGGTTTGTCACCATGTTTGAGGCCGCCGGCGGCGTAATGGCCGAGCGCACGACTGACCTCAAGGACGTGCGCGACCGCGTCATCGCACAACTGCGTGGTGAGCAAGAGCCGGGCCTGCCCATGGTTGAAGGGGAGGCGGTGCTGCTGGCGGATGACCTTGCACCGGCGGATACCGCAACCTTGGACACCACCCATATCAAGGCGCTTGTGACCGAGCTGGGCGGTCCCACCAGCCACACGGCAATTATCGCTCGTCAGCTCGACCTTCCGTGCATCGTGGCGGTCGGCGCTGAGCTGCGCACGATTGAGGCGGGAACCCAGATCTTCGTCGATGGCTCCGTGGGAACAGTGGCCCTTGGTGCGGATCGCGCTGCCTCGCTCAAGGTTGTAGAGGAATACCGCGAGAGGGCGGCACGAGTGGCCGAGTGGCGGGGTCCGGCCCAGACCAAGGATGGACACCGCGTGCAGTTGCTCGCCAATGTTGCCGACGGCAACGCAGCTCGCATCGCCTCTGATTCGCAGGCAGAAGGTATCGGTTTGTACCGTACAGAGCTGTCCTTCCTCTCCGCGAGCGAAGAGCCCACCGTGGAGGAGCAAGCGCGCATCTACGGCAAGGTTTTCAACGCTTTCCCGGACTCCAAGGTCGTTGTTCGAACACTCGATGCCGGTTCTGATAAGCCGATCTCCTATGCCACGTTAGACTCTGAGGAGAACCCCGCCTTGGGCGTCCGCGGCCTGCGCATCGCCCGCGATAACGAGGCACTTTTGACCCGTCAGCTCGATGCCATCGCGCAGGCCGCAGAAAAGCGTGCCGAAAGTGCCACGACGTGGGTTATGGCACCGATGGTGGCCACGGCAGTCGAGGCAAAGTGGTTCGCCGAACTCTGTCGCGAGCGTGGGCTCACGGCTGGTGCGATGATTGAGGTACCGGCTGCAGCCCTGATGGCGGATACTATCCTGCCGCACCTCGACTTCGTGTCCATCGGTACCAATGACTTGACGCAGTACACTATGGCCGCTGACCGCCTATCGCCCCAGCTGGCCTACTTGACTGATCCGTGGCAACCGGCCGTGTTGCGTTTGATCCAGCACACCTGCGTGGTCGGGCGCGATAATAATGTTCCGGTGGGCGTCTGCGGCGAAGCAGCAGCAGATCCCATGCTCGCCTGCGTGCTAACTGGCCTTGGTGTGACTTCACTGTCTGCGGCGTCGACTGCGGTCGCAGGTGTTGGCGCACAGCTTGCTGAGGTCACTCTTGAGCAATGCCAGAAGATGTCGGACGCAGCAGTAAACGCTGAGGGCCCAGCTGATGCCCGCGCCGCGGTGATTGACCTATTGGAGCAATTCCAAGCGTCCTAGATTATTGTGAATGCGCAGGAGGTGTGTGCCCCTCACCATGAAGGGGTGCACACCTCCTGAAACGATCTAGGGGCTAAAGCGCCTACTTCTCTGCAGCAATGATCACCTCAATGCCGTGCTCACGCAGCGCTTCAACGTAGGAAGCGGGCGCGCCGGCATCGGTGATAACGACATCAATTTCATCGAGGGACGCAAAGCTCACGAGGTAGTCATTGCCCAGCTTTGAAGAATCGCACAGTACGACGACGCGGTGCGCATTGGTGACGAAAGCGGACTTGATCGCAGCCTCTTGCGAGTCTGCCGTTGAGAGACCGTGATCAATGGTCAGTGCGTTGGTGCCGACAAAAGCCACGTCGGCACGCATGAGCGCCATGGTGCGAAGGGCGGTATCACCAACCACGGCCTGGGTAATTGCCCGTACTGTACCACCAAGGAGCTGGACTTCGGATACCCCGTTGCTGGCTAGCGAAAGGGCGATCGGCAGGCTGTTGGAGACGATGCTGAACTGACCTGCCGAATAGCGCTGGCCAATGAGATCGGCAAGCGCATTCGTCGTGGTGCCGGCGTCGAGGAAGATGCTGCCGCCATCGGGGAGCTGTTCCAGCGCAGCGCGCGCAATGGCCATCTTGGCGCCCGTGGCCGAGCGTTGACGGGTATCAAGGGTTAACTCCGCGGTTTGGAAGGATTGGGAGGCAACCGCACCACCATGGACTCGGTGCACGACTCCTTCCCGGTCCAAAACCGCGAGATCGCGGCGAATCGTCTCAGCGGTAACATCGAAGCGTTCAGAAAGTTCGGTGACATTGACACGGCCTTCGACGGCGGTCAATGAGGCAATTTGTCGGCGACGCTCTTCTGCGTACATAGTTCCTCCCGGTGAAGTCTGCCTGTGGTGGTCACTGCGCCCGCCGCGGAAAGGAAACGGGGCTGGGGCGTGTGAACGAAAAGAGCAACGAATGTTGCGGCGATGCTTCTATTGTCCCACTGAATGTGAAGAAAACGGAACGAAACAAAGAAAAACTCACATTGCGATTGCCGTCTTAGTGCAAAAATTCAGTTATAACCTGCACATATGCAAATGTGTGATGTCGGACGCTAAAGCGGTAGGAATCGGGCATGTACACACACAAGGGGGTAGAAAGAAACAATCCCCCGGCCCTTTACGCCCGCACCGAGTGGACTGGCACTGCGGGGTGGGTAGGGCCCTGGGGGTGGCTGCGAAGTGATGATTCCTAGAGCTTGCGGAAAACTGACACTACCTTGCCCATGATCTCAGCTTCGTCGCCCTTGATGGGGGAGTAGGCATCATTATGGGGGAGAAGCCAGACGCCGGAAGAGTCGCGGTGAAATTCCTTTACGGTAGCTTCTTCGCCGTCCAGGAGAGCGGCGACGAACTCGCCTTCCTCTGCGACGGATTGTGAGCGAATAATCACCCAATCGCCGTTGAGGATTCCGGCGTCCTGCATAGAATCGCCCACGACCTGCAGCATGTAAAGTTCGCCGCTGCCAAGGATTTCGCCCGGCATGGGGAAATAAGCGTCAACGTTTTCTTCGGCGGTAATTGGGGAACCTGCGGCAATGCGGCCGACAACAGGGATATAGTTCGGCGTCGCTGCGTCCTCAGGGATATCGGGGGTGGAAAGATCCGGAGACTTGTTTGCCTGGCTTGTCTTGCGGCCGGGCTTCTTCGAGTCTTCGGCACCGGGGAAGTGGCGGACATCAACGGCGCGCGGCTTGTTTGGATCGCGGCGCAGGAAGCCCTTCTCCTCAAGCTGCTTCAGCTGGTAGGCCACGGATGATGTGGACTGTAGGCCGGTGGCATCACCGATCTCACGAATGCTTGGCGGGTATCCGCGGAGCATTACGGCATCATGGATAACCTCCAGGATGCGGCGCTGGCGGGCGGACAGGGTGTCGAGGGAAGGGTGGTCGCTTCGCTTGGATTTGCGGGCCATTCTTTCTCCTAAAACTATTGCGATGTGCACATTCGTGGTTGAGGCTTTGGCGTGCCAGGCATGTATGGGACTGCCGGTGGTGCTTCCGCTTTCCTTTTTAGCACGACAGGAAAAAATGTTCGACTGGCGTCGCCGAATTGTGGACAAATTTTCGAGACGGTGCTATAAATCGAACATACACGCTAAATCGAACGGTTGGTCGATGGTGATGTTCGAAAGTGTCTACCTGGATTCTTATACTTCGGATATTGCGTCGATGGAGAAGGAAGAACTAGAAAGGAGCCGTCATGGCTATCGCTCTCAATAATGCCTCTGTACTGCGTAGGGATGTTCGTCGGAAGCCTCGCAATACGGCAGTGCTGGTCCCTCCGGCGGCAATTTGGGATCCTGTGCAGCGCCAGGTGCGAACCCATGAATTATCACCTACTTCTTCTCGTGGCTCGTCTGTTGTTCGAACGCTCTCTTCGGAGGGTAGAACACAGGGGCGCACGATCAGCTCGGCACCATCCTGTGTTTCTTCCCCGCGGAGTGTGTCGCGGAGCCGGCGTGGAGGGTCGAACGTAGGTAACTATGTTTTGGGCGCGGTCTTTGGCGCTGCAGTCTTTATTGGAACAGTGTGGGGTGGCCTCAGCATCGATAGTGAGGTTCCTAGTAACAATGGTGCTTCAGCTACCGCGGAGGCAGCTTCGCGCTAGAATTCCTTGGGCCGGGGAAGCAAGGCGCATCGGCGGAGAGGAAGGTTACGGCACTATGTATTGCCCGTTCTGTCACAATGAACAGTCACGAGTCATCGATTCGCGCGTGATTGATAGTGGAACCTCAATCCGGCGGCGTCGCGAATGCGCCGCATGTAAAGGCCGTTTTACCACGATCGAGAAGGCGGTCCTGTCGGTAGTCAAGCGCAATGGCTTGGCGGAGCCCTTCAGCCGCGACAAGCTGATTCGCGGCGTCAAACGCGCGTGCCAAGGGCGTGATGTAAGTGATGATGCTCTGAAGAAGCTTGCACAAGAAGTCGAGGAGACCGTGCGCAGTCATGGGTCCTCCCAAGTCAATGCCAACGACATCGGCCTTGCCATCTTGGAGCCTCTCCGCGATCTCGATGAGGTCGCCTACCTGCGCTTCGCCTCCGTATACAAGTCTTTCGAAAGCGCAGACGACTTCGAATCGGAAATCCGCCTGATGCGTCGGCGTGACCGCGATAGCTTCTAGCGCAATTTATCCGCGGCCTTTTGGATTCTCCGAACAGACACCGCATGAGCGGTTCCTAGGCGTTGCGCGAAGAGCGATACGCGCAACTCCTCGATCATCCACAAGATCTCCTTAACTTCACGCGTCTTCTCGCGGCCTGCAGGCAAGGAGCGCAAACGATTATTCAGGTAGGCCTTGGCCTCGTCGACATCTGCCTGGCGGTCAGCGTCGCGATCTGGATCCAGGTTCATATCATCAAGCCTGATACGTGCAGCCTGGATATAGCGCGGTAGGTGGCGCAAGTGCTGGATTCCATGCACGGTGATGGCGTGCGGTGGCAATAGGAAGTCGAGCTGAGCGCGAATATCATCGATTGCCGGCCCCTCCCAGTGCTTCAGCTCTGCGTTGAGGTTGGAGTACTCTGCCAACCCTGGGGCAATGGCCACCACCGCCTGACGCACACGCCCCGGGACCTCAGGCTTTACGGCGTTCAGCAAGGCGGTAAATTCCTCAGGAGTTCTTACGGGCCCTCCCTTGTCCATCATGATGTCGCGCACTGCGGCTACTCGTGCATCGTTGACCAACCCTTCGGCTCCGCCGTGTGGGTAGGAGTCGACAGCTACCCGCTGCTGTAGCGGTAAGCCCTTGACCATCTGTTGTGCACTCACGGAGATTTCCCGAAGCAACAAGGTGAGGGTGGCGGTGATCATGGAGGCGTCGGCAGCCGCTTTTGTCGGGTGCACCTTGAGAGCGACGCCTTCCTTCGTTGCTACGAGTGCTGGATAGGCGGTGACCTCGTGCCCATCAACGACAGTGGTTACCTCTTCATCGATAGCGCCCAGAGTGTCCTTTGACCATTCCTTGACGGCGGTGGATTCAGCTGCCCGGCCAACACGCGAGACGGAGGACGAGATATGCCCGGCTTGGCGTTGCACGAGCGCCTTCAAGTCTCGATCGGAATCGATGACCTTTCCTCGTTTGTCCACTGCCGCGTAGTTCATGCGCAGGTGCGGAGGGAGCTGGTCGGGGCGGAAATCCCCTGCGTTGATGCCTTGGCCGCCCATTTCTTGCAGAACAGCAGCGAGTTGCTCAGTGAGTGCGCCTTCATAGGGCACAAGCTTGGGCAGCGCTCGTTCAGCGAATTCGGGTGCTGGAACCACAGTGCGCCGAAGAGCCTTCGGGAGTGAGCGAATCAGCTCCGTTACCAGCTCTAGCCGCAGGCCGGGTACGAGCCAGTCGAAGCCCTCGGAGTCCAATCCCGCAAGGAGGGGGACAGGGACCATGAGCGTGACACCATCGAGGGGGTCACCGGGTTCAAATTTATAAGAGAGGTCGTAGTCGATGCTTCCCTTCAGCCATCGGTCGGGGAAAGCCTCTTCAGTAACAGTGTGGTCCTCTTCGAGGAGTGCTTCCGGGTCGAAGTCCAAAGAATGCTTGTTCTTCTGTTTCTTCCACCAAGAATCGAAGTGACGGGCAGTGGTGACAGACTCGGGGATTCTCTGGTCATAGAAGTCGAAGAGCGTGTCTTCATCCACCACGAGGCCGCGCCGACGGGCCTTCTCCTCATACTCGGAGGCCTCGGCAAGCTTGCGCTTGTTGTCGTGGAAGAAGTGATGGTGGGTGGTCCATTCGCCGTCGACAAGCGCATTGCGAATGAACATATCGCGTGCCGCCGCAGGATCGACGCGGTGGTAGGGCACCGACCGGTCTGCGACCACGGTGACGCCGTACAACGTCGAGCGTTGGGTAACGACCGCTGAGCCACGCTTCCGTGACCATGTTGGATCGGAATAGTTGTGTTTCAACAGATCCTTCGCCAGTTTTTCCACCCAGGCCGGGTCGATGGCGGCAACATCGCGTGCCCACAGTCGCGAGGTTTCCACCAGCTCGGCTGCCATGAGGAACTCCGGTGGCTTCTTTGCGAGCGCTGATCCCGGGAAAACAAGGAAGCGGGTATTGCGTGCGCCAATGAACTCCTTGGAGTTACCGTCACGTGCGCCGATGTTGGACAGCAGGCCAGAGAGCAACGACATGTGGATGTCATCGGGGCGCCGTTCGGTGCCCTCTTGAGCGTTCCATCCGAGCTGCTTGGTGACGTCCCGCAGCTGCCGCACCAGGTCGAACCACTCGCGGATGCGCATATAGTGCAGGAAATCGGCCTTCATCCGTTTGCGGAAAGCATTGCCGCTCATCTCCTCGCGCGCTTCTTGGACAAAGTCCCACAGGTTGAGCATTGCCATAAAGTCTGAAGACTTGTCTTTAAAACGAGCATGGGCTTGGTCAGCCTGCGCTTGCTTGTCGGTAGGCCGCTCGCGCACATCCTGGATTGTCATCGCGGCGACAATGACCATGACGTCGTGGAGGCATCCGGAGGTGTTGGCTTCAACGAGCATGCGGGCCATGCGCGGATCCACGGGAATGCGGGCAAGATTGCGTCCAATTCGGGTTAGTACCGGCAGCCCATCTTTTTCTTTGCCCTCGAGTGCGCCCAGTTCGTGGAGGAGGAGCAGACCATCGCGCACGGCCTTCGGTTCGGGGGATTGAACGAAGGGGAAGTCGGCGATATCACCGAGGCGCAACGAGATCATTTGCAGGATGACGCTGGCCAGGTTGGTGCGCAGGATTTCGGGGTCGGTGAATTCTGGCCGGGAGAGGAAGTCCTGTTCACTGTAGAGGCGGATGGCAATGCCATCGGCAACGCGACCACATCGGCCTGAGCGCTGGTTAGCGCTTGCTTGGGAGATCGGCTCAATGGGCAGTCTTTGCACCTTGGTGCGAGTGGAATAGCGCGAGATGCGCGCGGTGCCCGTGTCGACGACATAGCGAATGCCAGGCACCGTCAATGAGGTCTCAGCGATGTTGGTAGAGAGCACGATTCGGCGGCCGCGGTGCGAGCGGAAGACGCGATGTTGTTCCTGGTTGGACAGTCGTCCGAAGAGCGGAGTGACCTCCACGTTGCGCCAATGGCGCCCTTCGATGGCTTCCATGGCGTCGCGGATATCGCGCTCGCCCGGGAAGAAGCACAGAATGTCTCCTTCGCCTTCGGCCATGAGTTCTTCGATGGCTTCGCAGAGGGCGTCCAAGGGATCGAGGTCGATGGTCTTGCCACCTGATTCGACCTCGAGCGGGCGGTAGCGGATCTCCACGGGGTAGGTACGCCCCGATACCTCGATGATCGGCGCTGGTTCACCGTGAGCGTCAGCGAAGTGCTTGGCGAAGCGTTCCGGATCAATGGTGGCGGAGGTGATGATCACCTTTAGGTTGGGGCGCTTGGGCAGCAGCCTTTTGAGGTACCCGAGAAGGAAGTCAATGTTGAGCGAACGCTCGTGCGCCTCATCGATGATGATCGTGTCATAGGCGTTGAGGAAGCGGTCACGCTGCATTTCTGCCAGCAAGATGCCGTCCGTCATGAGTTTTACAGCGGTGGTGGAGGAGACTCGGTCATCGAAGCGGATGGCATAGCCGACTGAGTCCCCGATGGATTGGTCAAGCTCTTCTGCAATGCGCTCAGCAACCGTGCGCGCTGCCAAACGTCGTGGCTGAGTATGCCCAATGAGCCCTCGACGCCCGCGGCCGAGCTCCAAACAGATTTTGGGAATCTGGGTGGTCTTTCCCGAACCAGTCTCACCGGCGATGATGACTACCTGATGATTCTCGATAGCTTCAGCTATATCATCGCGGCGCCCAGTGACGGGAAGCTGTTCGGGGTAGGTAATGGGTGGTACATGCGCATCTATGGTGCGCACCTTGTCTTGGGCGGCTGCGATATCAGCTCCAATGGCATCCAGGGCCTTGGGGGAGCGGGCCTTGCGCAGGCGACGGCGGAAAGCGCGCTCATCACTCAAGGAAACCGAAGTGAGAGCGCCGTAAAGGTCTTCGCGAGTAGCAGTCATAATCGACCTAAAAGTCTACTCGGAAGGCTATTCGCTCACAGGTCGAGGTGGAGATATTGGTACCCTCGTGTTTATTGCGTGAACACTAATCAATGAAGGGTATGAATTATGACTAATCCTTTTGAATCGAATCCGGAGGATAACGGCTCCAACCGGGGCTTTGGCAGCAACCCGGCTCATAACTTCGGCGACTCCTCCGGAAACAACGGCGGACTTCCCAAATACGAGCCTACTTCTCACCCAGAAGATCAGGCTGGCTTCGGCCAGTCCAGCAGCTACGGCAATTATGGCGGCGGCGCCTACGGCTCCCAGTCCTATGGTGGGTACGAGGCTGGCCAGCCAGGCTACGCTGGTGCGGGCTATGGAAGCGACTCCAGCTACGAAGGCCCAGGCCCAGGCGCCGGCCCGGCCTACACCGGTCCGGTCAGCGCTATCGAAGCGATCAAATGGGGATTCAAAGCCGCGCTCAGTAACGCACTTTTGTGGGTGCTGGGCGCCGTCGTCGTGTTTGCTATTCAGTTTGTTCCACAAATTGGAATCAGCGTTGGTGCGCAGAACGCCGATGGGGCGGAGACCTCCGTCATGGTGGACCTCTTCTCCTTCGCGGTGTCCATCCTGTCCTTTGTCATTGCTCTGGTTGTTTATCGTTTGGCCTACCGTGAAATCGACAAGCCGAGCCCCACATGGGGCACCCTGTTCCAGGGTGTTCGATGGGTACCGCCGCTCGTGGTGAACATCGTCTTGGGCATTCTTGGTGCGATTGTCTTGGTGATCGTCATCGTCGGCCTGCTTATGGTGGGCCTCGGTGGTGTGGCAGGTGTGGACCTCCAGAACCCAGAGCAGCTCAGTGAAAATGATATTTTTGCACTCGTTGGCTCTATCTTCGGCGGAGTCATCATCGTCATGCTGATTGCGCTGTTCATTCAGCCCTTCTTCACTCTCATGCCGTGGTTGGCAGCCGATAGCTCCTCCGTTGGCGAGGCTTTCTCCCAGGGCCTGAAGCTGGGCAAGGAAAACTACGGTCACATCTTGCTGTTCATTGTCCTGTCCGGTCTGATGGCTTTCGCCTCCCTCATCACCCTGGGCTTGGCACTGATCATCATCGCGCCGGCACTGCAGCTGGCAACCGCACACCTGTGCCGCCAGTGCCAGGGTCGCTATGCTCCTGCAGCCTAAGGCTTAAGCTGTCGAATCGATACGCAACGCCGCCCCTGACTTCATGAGGTGAGTTAGGGGCGGCGTTGTCGTCTTCTTTAGCTCTGATGCTGGAGCTGGGGAACAGTTAGGAGGCCGTGAAAAGTGTCCGGGAACGCTCCGCGGCGTCGTGGAAGGCAGCGGTGACCAAGGTCCCGAAAGCGCTGAACTCATCGGCACGGGCAGCGGAAGAGCGGAAGACAAGCCCCACGTGCCGCTCCGCCGTGACAGAAGGGGCAAAGTGTGCGACGGAGAGCCGCGGATTCTGGCATTCCGTTGCCAGGGCGGACTCGGGGACGAGAGTGGCGCCGAGGTTTCCCATGACCAGCTGCAAGATAGTAGTCAGCGACGAGGCTCGAGTGACGGCATTGGTGGCTTCGGAGGGATTGACCTTCGCGCGGCGGCACAGGTCGAGGACTTGGTCGCGGAGACAGTGGCCGTCGTCAAGCAGGAGCAGATCAAGGTGCCCTAGATCCTCGAGCGTGAGATCCTTTCGACCCGCAAGTGGGTGCTCTGCCGGGGTGACTGCGGTGAAGGCCTCGCTGTAGAGAGGAATCTCCACCATTCCGGGGGCTTCGGTGGGCAGAGCAACAATGGCCAGGTCCAGGTTGCCCTCGCGCAGCTTGTCCAGCAGGTGCTGGGTCTGTTCCTCGACGAAGCGGGGTTCTAAATCGGGATAGGTCTCGCTGATGGACTGCAGTATCCCCGGCAAAATATAGGGCGCGATGGTGGGGATGATGCCGATAGTGAGGGGGCCGGTAAGCGTGCCGCTAGCGCCGCGCGCTTGGCTGAGGAAAGCATCGGAAGCTTCGAGTGCTGCCTTGGCATAAGGCAGTAGCGCTTCACCTGTGGACGTCACGATGACCTTGCGGGTCGAGCGTTCGATCAGCTGTACTCCCAAACCTTGCTCGAGTGCGACGAGGGCCTGGGAGAGCGAAGGTTGGGAGATATCGAGTTTGGCGGCTGCGGTTCCAAAGTGCTTGTTTTCCGCAATCGTGACGAAGGTGCGCAACTGGGCGAGGGTTGGGCGATACTCCTTATTGTTCATGCCTATAACTCTAACATCTCTAATTCGTGGAGCCTATTGACGTGCCAAGCCTTCCGTGGCATACTTAACAAGCGAGCGACTGCGTACCAGCCAAAAGGCAAAGTGGTGTGCGGTCGTAGAGATTTGCATCACTTTTGTGCATTGTTGTGACTATTGAAGGAGATGAGTCTTCTATGCCTATCTTGACCGTTGGTGAGAAGTTCCCGGAGTTCGAGCTGACCGCGCTGAAGGGTGGCGACCTCCACGACGTCAACGCTAACCAGCCGGAGGACTACTTCGAGCAGGTATCTCTGGACAAGTACCAGGGAATGTGGAAGGTCGTGTTCTTCTACCCGAAGGACTTCACCTTCGTCTGCCCGACTGAAATTGCGGCCTTTGGCAAGCTGAACGAGGAATTCCTGGACCGCGATACCCAGGTTCTTGGCGGCTCCACCGATAACGAGTTCGCGCACTTCAACTGGCGTGCAACCCACCCGGAGCTGAAGGAAGTTCCGTTCCCGATGTTCTCTGATATTCGCCACGACCTGATCCGTGCCCTCGGTGTGGAAAACGCCGACGGTGTTGCTGACCGCGCTACCTTCATCATCGACCCGGACGGTGTTATCCAGTTCGTGTCCGTGACTCCGGATGCTGTCGGCCGCAACGTAGATGAGGTTCTGCGCGTGCTGGACGCCCTGCAGTCTGAAGAGGTCTGTGCCTGCAACTGGGAGGCTAATGACCCGACCAAGAACATCGACAAGCTCGAGGTTGTTAAGTCCGCTCTATAAACCAGCACTAAGCACAACCGCCCAACCTTAAAGGAGTTAGATCAGTGTCCATCGAAAATCTGAAGTCCGCGCTTCCGGCATATGCCAAGGATCAGAAGCTCAACATTGGTTCCCTTACGCGTAGCACCGAGCTGAATGAGGAGCAGCTGTGGGGCAGCTTGGTTGCTGCCGCCGCTGCGACCCGCAATGACCTGGTGCTGTCGGAGATTCTTGAGGAAGCTCGCGAGCACCTCAGCGAGGAGGCAATTGACGCAGCTCTCGGCTCCGCCACGGTGATGGCTATGAACAACGTGGCCTACCGCGCGAAGAGCTGGTTGGGTGATGATTTTGCCCAGGTCAAGTTTGGTCTGCGCATGAATATCATTGCTAAGCCTGGCGTAGACAAGGCTACGTTCGAGCTGTGGAGCACCGTCGTCTCCGCCATCAACGGCTGCGAGCACTGCCTGTCCGCACACGCTAATACTCTCCTCGAGGAAGGCGTGACCAAGGAGCAGATTTGGGAAGGCATCAAGGTCGCTGGTGTGGTTGAGGCCGTTGCACAAGCGCTCCAGGCCGAAGCCGTACGCTCCGCTGAGTAAATGACTCAGTGCGCTTTCCCAAGCGCAGTTAAGCAGTCCCACTCACCGCTCGCACTGCGGTGAGTGGGACTTTGTGCATTGTCGGCTTGGGCCCGGACCTGGGGCAGAGGAAAGTGTCCTAGCATGGGCTAGCCGATGACCCCGCCGAAGGCTACGCCGATGCCATAGGTGATGGCTAAGCCGAGCGCACCACCGATAACCAGGCGGAAGACGGAGCGCGCGGCATCCGTGTCAGCGAGGCGTGCCGAAACGTAGCCCGTGATTGCCAGGGCGATCAGGGTAACAATGGCGACTGTTGCTGCAGCCATGCTCATGGGTGCGAGGAAGATTGATAACAGGGGGAGTGCGGCGCCGGCAAGGAAGGATACGGCCGACCACAACGCGGCGTGCCAAGGATTTGTCAGGTCTTCGCCATCAATGCCCATCTCCAGTCGAAGGTGTGCCTCGAGAAGTCTATCTTCGGCAGCGATCTCGCGGGCGGCAGTATCCGCGGTTTCGGTATGCATGCCGTAGCTGGCGAGCATAGAAACGAGCTCGGCATGCTCTTGCTCGGGGAGATCTGCCAGCTCGCGGGTCTCCTTGTCTATCATCATGCGCTCGGAGTCGCGTTGTGCCGAAACAGAGACATATTCTCCGAGTGCCATGGAGGCAGCGCCCGACACCGTTGCGGCTAGGCCGGCGGTGAGGATGGCGCTTGCCGACGCCCCAGAACCAACGACGCCAAGTAGAAGTGCCGCGACGGAGACGATGCCGTCGTTAGCCCCAAGTACACCTGCGCGAAGAGAGTTCAGACGAGCGTTGTGTGAGGCTCCGTGGGGTTCGTTGATATGTTGTGGCATTGCCAGCTCCTTGGATACCAGAATATGTGTGGCTCTCTAGTGCTTTCGCAGTTGTCTAGAGAACTTCTTATATTTCAGTATCGCCGCTGGTCAGGGCCTTGTAAAGCGTGTGTAGGCTTAGCTGAATGCAGAGAGTGAAGGCTTAGATTATAGTGCCGGTCCATTCACCGCATGCCGCACCGTCCACGGAAAGAGCCATGGTGAACACTTCTTCCGAGAGATTGAAATGAGCGGTGGGGAGGGTAACGGCCAACTCTTCCGGGGTGTACGTGTAGGGGTAATCAACCGGGCGGTGGGCATCCCTGGTGTCCTCACCGAAGGAAGAGATTTTCATCGACGTGAGCTGGTCTTGTTCGAAATGAGCGGTGAGCTCTAGATCGAGGGTGTGCAGGGTGAACACGGCGTCACGGTGGTGGGGCATTCCTCCAAGGAGCCAATGCACGGTGACGGCGTCTTCGTGCGTCTCAAAATGAACGCCTGCGAGGCGGATGCCGGTGGGTGGGGTGTTCTGTTCGTTCATAGCGGTCCCCACTGTACTCCCCGGATACCTACTTAAAGTCGAGAGAAAAGTACTCAGCCCTAGTCAGGTGCAGAACCTTTTCAAAGAGCCAGCAAAAGAGCAGCGCAAGGGCGAGGGGAAGGATGACATAAACGAAGGTAATAATCATCACGTTGCTGGCGCTCCAACCCCAGCCTTCGTAATTGAGGGCTGCCAGTGGGCCCATGAGGCCGGAGATGCCAAAGCCAGCAGAGATAGGGGTGCCGGAGATTCCTAAAGCGCCACCGACGCCGCCCAGCACGGCAGCGGAGCATATCACGGGCAGGAAGGTGACTGGCTTGGATAGCATGTTGGCCATTTGCACCTTCGGGGAACCCAAAACATGCAGGATAGAGGTGGCGAAGCCGTTGACGCGCCAGCCGGCAACGAGGAGTGTGAACCCAGCGGCGACGGCGCCCAGGTTCGCGGTACCGGAGGCGATGCCGTCAATGAAGATGGCAGTGGCAATGCCGACTGTGGAGACTGGAGAGACAATCATGATGGCGAAAAGGACGGCGAGGACAACACCCATGAGAACCGGCTGCAAAGTAGTTGCCCCATTGACCAAGTTGCCCAGCCAAAGAGTGAAGACCTTGACGATGGGGAAGGTGACAGCCCAACCGATGGTGCCCGCCACCAGCGTCACGATGGTGGATAGCAACAAAATAGAGTAATTTTTCAGCCTGTCGCCGATAAAGAGCAATAATCCCACTGCTATGGCTGCGGTAAGGCCTGAGTTGATAACAAGACCGGTGCCGTTGAGGAAGAAACCGCCTTCGGGATTAACAGTGGCCACGCCTGAGCCGCAGAAGGAAGCAATGCCGACCGCAGCAGTCTGGATGGGGGTCATCTTGAATTCGATGCCCACGAGGACACCAATCATTACCGGCAAGAGGCTTGCGGCTAAGCCCGTCAGTGCAATGACGGTGGCTGCGCCGGACCACAAGGGGAGTAGCGCCTTGGCTAATTCACCGAGCAGTGCTTGTGGGACGAGCGACACAACGACGGCGATGGAGATGCCGTTGAGGACCTTCATGGTGAAGGAGCCGGGGGTGAGGCGCTCGGCCGCAGGCGCTGCGCTGGCGTGAGGGATAGGGGAAAGCTTGCGTTCGTCTATCTGCTGTGGCGTACTCATTCCCCAATCATACGCATAATATGCGGTGTGTAGAAAATATTAATTCAGAAAGGGGGGTATTAATAGTCCCTGCTTATGCGCCCTAGTACTCCACGCGCAGCTCGGATAGCCGTACCTCCCCGGCTTCATCGGAGGCATCGAGATCTACGGTGCCAACGAGCTGATAGGAATTATCACCCTCTGGGTCCTTAAGGATCTGACGCACGGTCCACGACCGCGAGCCGCCAACGCCACGAGCGCCCGAACCTGCGTCGCCCTTGTCCAGGAGGAAGTATTCCTGGCCCCTAGCCGCTGGCCCAGTGTCAGTGTCATCGTAGTCATCGAAGTAGTCATCGAGGGCACGGCTAAAGTCAGGAATCTCCTCCAAGTAGTCCAACAGGTCTGCCAAGCGCTCTTCCTTCTCCAACGCAAAGAGTTGGGCAAGGCGGAAGAAGTAGTTGCGCACCATGATGCTGAAAGCCCGCTGATTCGCGGTCAAGGCGGTGGGATCCTCGACTCCGAAGGCCAACTCGCGGTCCAAATCTTCCTGGGAAATGGGGGAGTCCTCGCCAGCCATCTCAGCCCACTCGTCGACAAGCGAAGAATCGACTTGGCGGATAAGCTCCCCGAGCCAGACGATAATGTCCTCGAGTTCCTCTGTGAGGAACTCCGCAGGAATGGACTGCTTGAGCGTGCGCCAGGCATCGGTCAGGTAGCGCAAAATGACGCCTTCCGAGCGGGCCAGACCGTAGGTGGCGACGAGATCGGAAAAAGTCATGGCGCTCTCCAGCATGTCGCGCACTACAGACTTAGGCCGCAGCTCGAACTCCTTCGCCCATGGGTTGGTCTGGCAGAAGGTCTCATAGGACTGCTCGAGGAGCTCTTCCAGAGGCTTTGGCCACGTGATGTCTTCCACGATGGCCATGCGCTCGGTATAGTCCACGCCCTCGGCCTTGAGCGCCGCGATTTCCTCACCGCGCCGCTGCTTCTGTTGGGCAATGAGTACCTGGCGAGGATCATCCAGCACCGATTCAAAGACAGAGATGACGTCGAGTGCATAAGTATCCGATTCTGGATCTAATAAGGTGAGCGCTGCCAGCGCGAAGGGCCCTAAAGGCTGGTTGAGGGCGAAATCGCGCGGCATCT
Source organism: Corynebacterium sp. HMSC069E04 (assembly GCF_001813175.1). Classification (NCBI taxonomy): domain Bacteria; kingdom Bacillati; phylum Actinomycetota; class Actinomycetes; order Mycobacteriales; family Corynebacteriaceae; genus Corynebacterium; species Corynebacterium sp. HMSC069E04. The sequence continues at coordinate 73,390 of NZ_KV811687.1, forward strand.
CTCGCACGACGTGGTAGGGACGGCCGTAGATATCGAGCCCCTTCGTAGACTTTTGCACTACGCCCGAATTGAGAAGTCCCCGGAACAGACTCAATGCCGTCAGGATGTCCTCGTTCTGGCGGGCACGCGTGTTGTGGCTGGTGCGCAGCAGGTGCTTGAGATGCTCGTAGCCGTTGCCGTGCCGGGCGAGCACGTTGAGCAACATGGAATTGGACACTCGGAATTGGGACGTTAGTTGCTCCGGTTCGGCGTCGATAAGCCGTGCGTAAGTCTGTTCCGACCACGACACTTCACCGTCGCGCGCAGACTTCTTTTTCAGCTTCTTGAGCCTTGCTGGGTCATCGCCCACACGGCGCCGCGCCTTGGCGTTCTCAATCTCATACTCCGGCGCCTGCACGACGACGGTGCCTTCCGTGTCATAACCGGCGCGGCCAGCGCGGCCGGCAATCTGGTGAAACTCGCGAGACTTCAGAATGCGCTGGCGGGTTCCATCATATTTGGCAAGGCCGGTCATCAGGACTGTGCGAATGGGGACGTTGATGCCCACGCCCAAAGTATCGGTGCCGCAAATAATCTTGAGAAGGCCCTTCTGGGCCAGGCGCTCAACCAAGCGCCGATATTTCGGCAACATACCAGCGTGGTGCACACCGATTCCCTTACGCAGAAGCTTAGAGAGGTCTTTGCCAAACGTCGTGGTGAAGCGGAAGCCCGCGAGCTCAGCTGCAATGGCCTCCTTCTCCTCCGGGGTGATGATCTTCGACAGGGAAGTCAACGCCTGCGCGCGCTCTGAGGCCTCGCGCTGGGAGAAGTGGACGACATAGACAGGGGCCTTGCCATCGGCGAGCAATTCTTCGATGGTTTCGTGGACCGCGGAAAAGACATAAGAGAAGTCGAGGGGCACTGGGCGAGTTGTTCCCGCTACCAGAGTCGTCGTACGGCCGGTACGCTCCGTCAAATCCTTCTCCAGCCAGGCGGTATCGCCCAAGGTGGCGGACATGAGCAAGAATTGGGCCTTCGGTAGCTCCAACAGCGGAACCTGCCAGGCCCAGCCGCGATCAGGCTCGGAGTAGTAATGGAACTCATCCATGATTACCTGATCAATGGCGGCTTCCGCGCCATCACGCAGCGCAATATTGGCCACAATCTCAGCCGTCGCGGCGATGATGGGAGCGGAGCCGTTGACCGTGGCATCACCGGTCATCATGCCGACGTTCTCGGGGCCGAAAATCTCGCAGAGCGCGAAGAATTTTTCGCTCACCAAGGCCTTGATGGGTGCGGTGTAGAAGCTGCGCTGGCCGCGCGCCAAAGCAATGAAGTGGGCGGCGTTGGCCACCATGGATTTGCCGGAACCAGTGGGAGTTGCCAGGATGACGTTATCCCCGGCAAGAATGCCGAGGGAGGCTTCTTCCTGCGCTGGGTAAAGCGAAATACCACGGCCAGAAGTCCAGGACAAAAATGTGTCCCAGATGGCCTCATCAACCATCGACTCGGGGACTTCGGCGAGATCGGGCAACATCTGAGAAAGGTTCACCCGTCCCACCTTAGGCGAAAAGCACCGCGGACTAGGCCTCCACCCCGGAGTCCCAGATGGCTGTCCTCGGTGCCTGTGTTCGTGCGGTAGATCTAACTGCGATTAGACGTCATCGTCCATATCCGAGCCGGGTCCTTGCTCCCGCCCATAGTTGTCTTCGCGGTCATCGATATCTTCGGAGAGGATATCCGGATTGTCGTCGAGGCCCGCCAGGAAAGCTTCAAAGTCTGCTCCGATCTCCTCACCAGTAGGCATGTGCTCTTCGCCAGGCATGATGGCCTGCGGGTGGCGGGAGCGGTAGCGCTCCATGTAGGCGTCGTACTGCTCCTCCAGCTGGTGGACCACGCCTGCAATTTCCTCAGAGTTGGTAACCTGCTCCTCCAACTGCTGGTTAACGCGAGTCACGTCTGCCTCCAAGCTGCCCAGTGGGATGTTGAGGCCAGCTGCGGTTGCCACCGAATCCAAAAGACGCAGCGTGGCCGACGGGTACGGGGAGGCGGCCAAGTAGTGCGGAACATGGGCGGTGTACCCGGCAACGCGGCGGCCCTTCTTGTCCAAGGCTCGCTCGATATACAGGGCGGCGGCGCCGGGGACCATCATGGTGGATTCCATGCGCACCATTGAGTTAAGGAGCTCCGGCGAATTGCCATGCGCTGTTACCACAGTGGGGCGGGTGTGCGGCACCGGCATGGGGGCCGAGTAGAGCATGATGGTGTTCTTGATATCGAATTTCTCCACCAAGTTCACTACCGCATCAGTAAAGGCCTCCCACCGCAAGTCCGGTTCAGGGCCCGAAAGAAGCAAGAATGGAGTGCCAGAGTTATCCCGCAGCACCTTGATACCCAAGTCAGTGTTCTCAATCTCCACCGTGCGGTCATGATCGATGGTGACGGCGGGGCGGCGCGAGCGGTAATCAATGAGCTCGTCATTGTTAAACGAGGCCAGCTGGCGGTTTTCCAAAGCGGCCTTGAGGTGATCGGCACTGGCTTCGACGGCTTGTCCGGCGTCGGCATAACCATTCATAGCAACGATCATCGTGGGGCCGTTGTCTGGAGTCGAATCATCCTTGATCACTGGAGCGGGATACTCCAGCTCATACATGCGGCGCTGTTCTTCCTGCATGGTAGTGACTCCTCCTTCTCATCGTGCGCTTCTTAACGAGCGTACGGACTTCATCAGCGTTCTGTGTCATGCAACGCTTAAGGCTTGCTGCCTATTCCCAGCTGAAATGGTGCTCCAAGGAGAACACAAACCCGGGAGGCTGCGTATGTGGGACTGCCTGCGGGAACTGGTGTTGATCGTACAAGCATGCCATATAGTCATTACTTCTTCCAGGCTTGCCTTTGCCAAGGTGTGGATAACCCAGTGGATTTCCATGGATTGAGTGGCAGTCCGGACTTGTTATCCACAGATATGCCGTGCGCGCCGGGGTATCCCTAGCGGTGGCTACCGTTGGTGGTTCAGGCTACAGGGTATGAACACTTTTTCAACGCACACAGACCGTACACCACCAATAACAACTCCAGGTCATCTTCTCGCTAACATCCCCGGCCTCTTAGGCTTCTATCCCACCGAATCAGTGGTGTTCATGGCCATCGACACCACTCCACGCGGCCCAGCCATGGGGCCGCTCGCTCGCGTCGACATCACGGATGCCCAAGGAGCGATCACAGACATCGCACTGCTACTAGCGGAGCATGCCCGCGAAGGTGTCTTTGCCTTCCTCATCTCGAAGCAGCCTCTCACCGAACTGCGGGAAGTGTCCCACTGGCTTTATAGCCTGGACCGTGCTGAGGATGGGGTGGAGATCGACGCCGCGTGGTATGCCCAGGAAATCACCCAGAATGCGCCTTATATATTGCTGCATGGAACCGTCAACGCGGACGGTAGCGGGCCGATGAAGAAGTGGGTTGAGGGGACTATACCGGCGCTAACCGACGCCCCCTCGATGCGCTCTTGCGTCGACCACAATGTGGTACCTGAGCTAAACCGGGAGGATTTCTTTTCCGTCTTTGCGCCGGGGAATAGCTACCTCGACGCTGAAGAAGCTAAAGTCTTAGCGCAGCAAGCTCGCGATTCGGCGACGCGATATCGCGAGCAGGTGGCCGTTGCGCACGGAAAGAAGCGCAGAGACCTGCTGGATCACTTTCTTGAGGATGCCCAGTGGGCGCTTGACCAAGTGGCATCGGTGGAAGAAGCAGAACAGGACAGCAAGCTACTGGAAACCTGCGCAGTGTGGCTCGCGACGACGTGGACGCGCGACCTCGTAGTAGATATCTGCGCGCAGGCAGGCGAATCCGGGGCGGACCTTCTCCTCGCAGCGGCCCGCACATTCAGCGGGGAGCTGCGGGCGAATGCGCTGACCCTTTTCGCATTAGCGCAGTTGGAGCAGGAGTGGGATATCCTTGCCGGACCAGCATTGCAGCTCGTCACGGAGGAGTTTCCCAGCCACCGCCTCGGGGCGCTGCTGTGCCAAGCGTACCGCCATGGCCTGCATGAAAAGGTACGTGATTCGATTCATACAGGGGCGCTCAAGGCTTATGACACCGCCCTAGGGGAGGAGCCTAAAGAAAAGACGCTTAGCGCCGAGCGGAGTGAGCCCGCTCGCCGAGCTGCCGGGTGAAATTCCAAGCATCCGTGACGATGGTCTTCAAGTCGGTGCGGCCTGGGTTCCATCCGAGCTCGGATTTAATCTTGTCTGAGGACGCCACGAGCGTCGCGGGGTCACCAGCGCGGCGCGGCGCAAGCTCTGCTGGGATGGGGTGTCCAGTGACTTCGCGGCAGGCCTCAATAACCTGCTTGACCGAGTAGCCGTCCCCGGAGCCCAGGTTGTAGATGCGGTGGGTGCCAGCGGCATTGCTCTCCAGCGCTAAGACATGGGCTTCGGCCAAGTCACGAATGTGGATGTAATCGCGCACTGCGGTGCCATCGGTGGTGTCGTAGTCATCGCCGAAGATGAAAATCTTTTCGCGATGTCCCAGCGCTACCTGCAGGACAAGGGGAATGAGGTGGGTTTCCACCTCGCGGTTCTCTCCGATATCGCCGTAGGCGCCGGCGACGTTGAAGTAGCGCAGGGAAGTCGCCCCCAAGCCATAGGCCTGGGCATAAGAAGTAATCATGTAGTCGATGGCAAGCTTCGATGCGCCATAAGGGTTCGTCGGCTGGGTGGGCATCGTCTCCGTGATCGGCACTTGCGCCGGCTCACCGTAGGTGGCAGCGGTTGAGGAAAAGACGAGGTTGGTGACCTCGAATTCACGCATAGCGTTGAGCAGCTTTAGAGTTGTGACCACGTTGTGCTGCCAATAGTCAGCCGGGGCCTCCACAGATTCGGCCACGAGGGAGCGGGCCGCGAAGTGCAAGACTCCTTCGAAACCGCCCTCAGATAACACCTCACGAGCGACATCGGCCACGTCGCCTTCGACAAGGCGCGCCTTCTCCGGGATGGCCTCGCGGTTGCCGGTAGAGAAATTGTCGATGATGGTGACATCGTGGCCTTTTTTAACGAGGACGGCCGCGCATACGCTGCCGACATAGCCGGCGCCGCCGGTAACTAACAGCTTCATCGGTTTAGTCCTCCTTGACGCGGATAGCGTGAGCAAGGTCGTCGACAAGCTCGACAGTGTGCCCTGATTTCGTTGTCAGCCTAATCGTCCCGCTCTCATTGACTACGGTGACGTGCGAGCCAACCTGGATTCCGCAGGCATACAGGTCGTGGAAGGTGGAATTATCAGCTTGCAAGACCTCATTGATTTGCACGATAGTGGCCTCGGTTTCTTGCCCCGTGGGAAGGTCGATGGCGCGCGTGCCCAAGTCGAGCTCTACCGGAGACATGCCCAGCTGTGCCAAACCGGGGATTGGGTTGCCGAATGGTGAGCGGGAGGAATCCTCCAGCACCGCGACGACTCGCTTTTCCACTTCTTCGCTCATGACGTGTTCCCACCGGCAGGCCTCGTCGTGGACCTTGTGGATATCAAGGCCAAGGACATCCGTGAGCAACCGCTCAGCCAAGCGGTGTTTGCGCATGACGTTGGTAGCTAATTCGCGGCCCTGCTGAGTGAGATCAAGGCTGCGGTCGGTGCGCACGTGAAGAAGTCCATCGCGCTCCATCCGGGCCACGGTCTGGGAGACGGTCGGTCCGGACTGCTCTAAACGCTCTGCAATTCGAGCACGCAGTGGGGTAATACCTTCCTCTTCGAGCTCGTAGATGGTTCGCAGATACATTTCCGTGGTGTCAACTAGGTCCCTCACGTGGGCTTACCTTTCTGCGTTGTCGGCGGTCCGTAGCCACATAGGTTTAGGCGCGGTAATAAAAGTGTATTAAGAGAATATCTTAAACAATAGCGCATTTTTCGAAAGCTGAGAGCGCGCAGCACTGTGCGTTCGACAGGGAGGAGAGGGGCGGGAATTAAAAACCGTGAGGACCACCGCGAGGAAAGAAAAAGCCACCGAGCAACGTCCTCTGCGGCCCAGCAGCACAAGTCAACTGGGCAGCAAAGGCATTCCTTAATGGCTAAGGCTGGGAAGTCAGCTAAGGCTTAGAGCGCGTACTCGCGGAGGCGGTCCGCACGGTTGCCCTCGCGCAACTTGGCCATCACCTCACGCTCGATTTGGCGAACGCGTTCACGAGAGAGGCCGAACTTGCGGCCAATCTGGTCGAGGGTGCGCGGGACACCATCGTCCAAGCCATAGCGCAGGCGGATGACATCCTGTTCGCGTTCCTCGAGGGAACCAATCACGGAGCGGATATCGGAGTGGCGCATGGAGGCCACCACAGCGGTCTCGGCATCCGTTGCCTCGGCATCCTCAATGAAGTCACCCAACGGGGCTTCCTCATCGGTACCGACCGGCATGTCCAAGGAAACAGGATCGCGGGACTGGCGCAGCAGCATCTCGATCTTGGACTCTTCGATTCCGGATTCCTCCGCGAGCTCCTCATTCGTGGCCTCGCGGCCCAAGGACTGGTACATCTCGCGCTTAATCCGGGAAAGCTTATTTACCTGCTCAACCAGGTGCACAGGGAGGCGGATAGTGCGGGACTGGTCAGCCATGCCGCGGGTAATGGCCTGGCGGATCCACCACGTTGCATACGTGGAGAACTTGAAGCCCTTGGCATAATCAAACTTCTCCATCGCACGAATCAGGCCCAAGTTACCTTCCTGGATGAGGTCCAGCAGCGGCATGCCGCGGCCGGTATAACGCTTAGCCAGGGAGACTACGAGACGCAGATTGGCCTCCAAGAGGTGGGAGCGAGCCTTCTTGCCTTCGCGGGCCAAAATCTTCAGGTCGCGCTTCTCAGCGCGGGTCAACTTTTCGGCATTAGCGAGCTTGTATTCGGCGTACAGGCCTACCTCGATGGCCTGTGCGAGCTCAACCTCGTCCTCAGCACTCAGCAGCGCCGTTTTGCCGATTCCGTTGAGATAAACGCGGACCAAGTCCGCAGAGGGATTGTCATTTGTTTGGTTACGGCGTGAGCCGCGGTCAACTTCCTGTCCGTCCTCGTCCTGGACGCTAGCAGCGGATGATGTGGCCATCTCATGCCTCCTAAGTTGCGGCTTGGTTCATCTCCTACAACGAGCTTTCGGCGCAGTTAGTTCCCGTGGCCCGAAAAATGTTCTAACACCCCGCGGGAAGAGTGAGGTTTTAGGCCATTTTGGGGGAGGCGCGCCGCACCTAGACCTCCACGAGCACGGTGAACGGCCCTTCGTTGACCGAGGAGACGCGCATCATCGCTCCGAACTGGCCTTCCTCCACGGTGATTCCGCGTTCGCGCAGGCGCGCAACTACACCCTGGATCACCGGCTCCGCGGCCTCGCCTGGGGCTGCATCTGACCACGAAGGTCGGCGGCCTTTCGCGGTTCGTCCGTAGAGGGTGAACTGGCTTACCACCAGAACTGGCGCACCACTATCGACCACGCTGGTCTCACCCTCGAGGATGCGCAGCTCAGCGATCTTGCGCGCCATCGTGTCCATCCTCTCCTCTAAAGTCGGGCCGTCGCTAGCGGTGGCGTCACCACCTGCCTCGACGTCCTCCCGCGACACACCAATGAGTGCTAGGACTCCGCCGGTGTCGGGGCAGGTAATGGACCCAACGACGTCGTTGTCAACGGTGACAGAGGCTTCAGAAACACGGGTTAAAACAGCACGCATGGCAGGGAAGTACACAACCTTTCTGTAGAGGAGTTCTTTCTCGGATGAGAAGTACGCGGGGATTGAAGGAGTAAAGAGGCTCTTAGTGGGGGCGCGAGGCTACTCAGTGTGGCTAAAAGCTAGCAGCTCAGTCGGGATGAGAAGCCCGTGGCGGATAAGATCCACGATGGCCGGAAGTGCTGCGCTGACCAACTCGGCTTCTTCAAAACCCTGCGCGGCGGCGTAGAGCTCGATGGTTTCACCGATGCTCAAACCATTCGGGTTAAACCCGGCGACAATGGCCGCGAGATGCTCATCGACATCGTGCTGCCAGCGGGGGCCATCGGTACGGCTGAGCCGCAGTGCCGCGCGCTCAAAGCCCATGCCCAGGTCCCCATCGGGCAGCGCAACGTCCTCACGGGCCACCCCGGGGCGCAGCTGTACATGCTTAGTTTCTAATTCACCCGGCACCAGGTTGCGCAGCCATTCGACGCGCGCGAAGTATTCTTCCACTTCCGGGCCGAGCGGATCGATAACTGGCTGCGCCATGGTCTCCGCCAAGATATCCGAGGGCTCGTCCTCACCGATGCGCTGGATGGCCACGAAACCAAACCCGATTCCGGTGACCTCGTTTTCACGGAAGTGCTCCAGCCACCGGCGAGACCGCTCTTGGCCTTCAGGGCTGCGAACATCCACGGATTCATCGCTCAACCAGGTTGAGACATATAACGCTGGGTCCGCCACATCGCGCTGAATGATCCATGCGGCGACGCCGGTATCCGGTAGCCACGAGGCGACGCGCTGCTGCCACGATTCTTCGCCTTGATGCACCCAGGCTGCGAGTACGTGCGCTGTGCCCCCAGGGTTGAGATGCTCGACTGCCTGGGAGACCACCAGCTCACTTGCTCCATCCAGGTTGAGGCCGGAGTCTCGATAGACATGCCCCACTTCGGGTAAGCCAACCACGAATGGAGGATTAGCCACGATGCGGTCGAAGCGCTCATTCTCAACGGGTTCGTACCAGGAGCCGTGGCGTAGCTCAACGCGGTCTTCCGCCTCCGCCGCGAGGACGGTGGCGCGGGCGAGTTCAAGGGCTCGCTCATGGACGTCGGTAGCCACAATGCGTTGCGCAGAATCCAGCTGCCCAAGGACCTGGACGCCTGAACCCGTGCCTAAATCTAGTACTGATTCCACTGGTGTCGTTGGCGTTGAATGCAACAAGGACAGGCTGGCCGAGCCCACTCCCAACACATGCTCGGGGCCGGGGACGTGATGCACCAGAGATGCATCAACATCGGAGAACACGACACGATTCTTGCCCACGATGATGTGCGGTCGAATGTCATAAGCCACGTAGGCGGTGCCGTGTTCGTCGCTGAGCACGACACCGCAATCAATGAGTTGGGCGGCTAGGCGTGCTCCGAGGACGTCGGAAAGCAGCGTGGCTGGTACGTGTTCATGCAGCAAGAAGATACGGATGAGATGGTCCAGACGGGAATCACCGCTTGCTCCTAGCGCAACTGCGGCGGGCTCGCCGCGATGCAGGGCTTCGGTGTACTCGGGTCCCAAATGGCCTGCGATGCCATCCGCACTAAACCCTGCCTCCGCAAACACTCGGGAAAGTTCTGCCGCAACGTCCGCGATGGGGTGTTCCGGGTTCATCGCTGGGCCAAAAGGAGAAGGCTGCTGGGTGCTCACAAGAGAATCCTTAAATGCATCGGGGAGGGAATACAGTGATGTTCTAATCTTCGTGGTCAATAGTGTCAGCTGCAGTACTGTTTGTGTCTGCTCCTGACGAGGGTTTGTGCCGCCCAGGCGTGCTGGGCAGTTCACCATGGGAACCGCTGGTGAGTTCTTCACGTTGTGCTTGCGCCATTTGCCGGGCAAGGGCTGGTTTATAAACAGCTTTTTCGCGCTTGTCTTTCTTTTGACCCCGGCCATTGCCAATGACCACAGCGATCCAGGGGAGGGGGAAGGTGACGGCCACGACAAGGGCGGCGGGGATCCACCACTGCCAGACATAAACCATGGCCCCGGCAATCAGGAGGGATGGAACGCGCAGAAACTGCAGTATGGAGTAGATGATCTCGCGGCGATGCCGGTCCTGACCGGGGGCGAGTTTTGCCGTGGTGATGAGGTGCGTTTCGCGCCCGAATCGGCGTCCGCGCCGCTGCCCCGATCGTGGGGTATGGCGGGCGTTATCGCGCGAGTTCGAAGGGGTCATGCCTATCAGCGTAGCTGGAGGACTCGCCAACTTCGATACTGATGCGGCATGATAGTGGGCGTGAGTACGACGACTAAGACTATTGAGCGCCCTGATGTCCGCGAGGATACGTCGACCAACGACGACACCCCGAAGTTCTTCCACTACGTGAAGAAGAACCAGATCCTCGACTCCGCGGTCAACGGCAAGTACGTCGTTGCCCTGTGCGGAGAGACCTTCCCGGTAACCAAGCAAGCCAAACCTGGTTCGCCCGTGTGCCCTGACTGCGAGCGCGTCTATAAGAGCTTGCGCCGCCGTTAAGCTGCGCATCGACGTTCATCCTGCGTCGATGCCAAGCATTAGGGATAGAGAACTTCACAGAAGCGGGATGTTGGGATAACTAGAGGGGGATAGTCGCTGACCGTGTCTACACAGACTCCAGCACAGAGATTTACCAATAACGGTTCGCTGCGCGTGTGGCAACGCGCTGCTTTGGATAAGTTCCTAGCCACCAAGCCGAAGGATTTCATGGCGGTGGCAACGCCAGGTGCAGGTAAGACCACCTTCGCCCTGCGGGTGGCCACAGAGCTTATGGCGGACCGCACCGTTGAGCGCGTCATCGTGGTGGTGCCCACCGAGCACCTCAAAGTGCAGTGGTCGGAATCCGCCTCCCGCGTTGGCTTAGCGCTCGACCCCAAGTTCACAAACTCCTCGGGAGTCAACCCCGCGATGGACGGTGTCGTGGTGACTTATGCGCAGGTGGGCATGCACCCATACAAACACCGCGCGGTGGCCTCAGCCCGGCGCACCCTGGTGATCCTCGATGAGATCCACCACGCCGGTGATGCCAAGAGCTGGGGCGATGGCGTGCGGGAAGCCTATGATGATGCGGAGCACCGCCTCGCGCTGACCGGTACCCCCTTTCGCTCCGATGACTCGCAAATTCCCTTCGTGCGCTACGAGGAGGATGGGGAAGGTCACCTCGTATCCCGCTCTGATCACACGTATGGCTATGGCGATGCGCTTGCCGACGGTGTCGTGCGCCCCGTCGTCTTCCTCAGCTACTCCGGCGAATCCCGCTGGCGTGATAGCGCCGGTGAGGAACATGCGGCCCGGCTCGGCGATATTCTCAATCCGGAGCAGACCGCCCGCGCATGGCGCACGGCCCTCGACCCGAAAGGCGAGTGGATCCCCACCGTCCTGCAGGCGGCGCACACACGGCTGATGCAGATGCGCCGCAACATGCCGGATGCCGGCGGTCTCGTGCTCGCTACCGACACGACAACCGCGCGCGCCTACGCCAAGATCCTCAAGCAGATTTCCAATACCCCCGTCTCCGTCATCCTCTCCGATGACCCAGGCTCCTCGGCGCGTATTGCAGAGTTCTCTGAATCCACCGACGAGTGGATGGTGGCCGTGCGCATGGTGTCGGAGGGCGTCGACGTTCCCCGCCTCGCCGTGGGTGTGTATGCCACCTCTGCGTCGACACCGCTCTTCTTCGCGCAGGCCATCGGGCGCTTCGTGCGTTCCCGCATGCCAGGGGAGACCGCCTCCGTCTTTCTTCCTTCCGTGCCGGTGCTCTTGGGGCTTGCCGAGAACATGGAGAAGCAGCGCGACCACGTCCTGGGAGGGGAGAAAAACCCCGACAAGGATGGCTGGGACGATGAGCTGCTCGAGGACGCCAATAAGAAGAAGTCCGAACCGGACATGCTCGAGCCTTCCTATGAATCCTTAGGCGCGGAAGCAGAATTTTCAGGACTGCTTTACAACGGCTCGCAGTTCACCACGGGCAATATCACCGATGAAGAAGAGGATTTCCTCGGCATTCCCGGGCTTCTCGACGCCGACCAGGTCAAGGACCTCTTGCGCAAGAAGCAGTCTGATGAGCTGGACCGCCGCGAGGCAGAAGAGAAGGCGCGCCGGGCTGCAGAGGCGGCAGAGGAGCAACGCCGCAAGCTCTACGGCACTCCGCACGCGCCCAAGCGCGGGGCGGAGGCATCGGCAAGCAGCACCGGTTCCCAGTCAGGTGTGGTGGATGAGATTTCCGCGTTGCGCAAGGAGCTCAACACAGTAGTGTCTATCACCGCTCAACGCACCGGCCGCCCACACGGCGCTATTCACACTGAAGCCCGCAAGGCTTGCGGCGGCCCTCCCACCGCGTTGTGCGACGCCGAGCAGCTCCAAGAGCGCATCGATTATCTGCGCAAGTGGTAGTTGGCGCCGCTGAGTCGGCGTGGATTCGGGGAAGAAGAGAGCTGCGGGCTGAGGGCTAGGTGCGCGATCAACTAGTTGGTTGATGTCAAAATCAGCCGACCACTCGATGACTGTGCTGGCTGCGCCAAGCAGGATGGATACCAGAAGGCTTTGGCCGTGATAGATAACACCCTCGGTGCAGCAGCCACAACACCGTGGCTAGGAAGGAACAAGTAATGAAGTCCCTGTATAGAGCAGCTATTTTCTACCTCGTTATGGGGTTGGCAGCAGGACTATTCTACCGTGAGTTCACACGCGCAAATGATTTCCCGGAGGGCCAGTTCACCCAGTTGGGCGTGGCCCATACCCACCTCTTGGCGCTGGGATTCATGATGTTTTTGATCTTCCTCGTCGTGGACAAGGTATTCGGCGTCTCGCGGAATAAGAAGCTGTTTAACTCCTTCTTCTGGTTCTACAACATTGGTGTCGTGCTTACCGTTGGAATGCTCATCTGGCACGGCAGCCTGACCGTGTTGGGCGAGGAATCCACCGCCATGATCGCCGGGATTGCCGGTATTGGCCACATCCTCATCACGATTGGCCTCGTTCTCTTCGTTGTCGCACTTGGCCGCGCATTGAAGGAGCCGGCTAACTCTTCCACCCCGGCACCCGTGAGCGCCTAGTCATGTTGTCGCCCACAGCGGGTTCCATCACGGCGGTGCCGACCCGCCGTGACTGGATTAGTCTTGCGGTTTTGTCGGTAGGACTGGGCGTCATTGTCCTTGATGGCACCATCGTCGGGGTAGCGCTGCCGGCTATTATTACTGACCTCAAACTGGACATAACTCAGGCGCAGTGGGTCAACAGCCTCTACGCGGTAGTGCTTGCCGCACTGTTGTTGTCCACCGGAAAGATCGCGGATAGTTGGGGTCGCAAGCGAGCGTTTCTCGCCGGTCTTAGCATTTTCGTAGCAGGCAGCGTGTGGGCGGGTTTCGCGGACTCCGCAGGCACGCTCATTTCCGCGCGTGCAGTACAAGCAGTGGGTGCAGCGTTTATCATGCCCTCAACCTTGTCCACGGTGAACGCCGTTTTCCGAGGCAAGTATCGCGCGGCTGCATTCGGTGTGTGGGGCGCAGTTATCTCTGGCGCCGCCGCCGTCGGACCTTTGGCCGGTGGCGCGCTTACCCAGTGGGTATCGTGGCATTGGATCTTCCTGGTCAATGTTCCCATTGGCATCATCGTGGCTGTTGGAGCTGTGCTCACCGTGCGGGAAACCCGTAGCCCCGAAAAACGGCCCGGGGTCGACGTCGATGGCGCACAGTTGAGCGCGATTGCCTTCGGAGCCCTTGTTTTCGCGGTGATTGAGGGGCCAAGTCTTGGCTGGTGGACACCACAGTCCGAGCTGACGGTGTTCGGCTGGACATGGCCCACCACCGCGCCGGTATCTGCGGTGCCAGTTGCACTGCTCATCGCCGCGATCAGTTTCAGTTTGTTCATCCGCTGGGAGGAGCACCGTGAGCGAGTACAACGCTCCGCGCTGCTGGACCTGGGCCTCTTTTCCTACTCCACGTTTTCCTGGGGAAACATCACCGCGGGCGCGGTAGCTATCGGTGAGTTTGCGATTATTTTTATCCTCCCGCTGTACCTCATTAATGCGCTGGGCTTGAGTGTGATGTCCGCTGGCCTCGTGCTCGCGGCGATGGCAATCGGCGCCTTTATTTCGGGAGCCGCCGCACGGCATGTTGCTGGCCGCTTTGGTGCTCCTGGAACAGTGCTCATAGGTCTGGGCCTAGAAGTTGTCGGCGCGCTTATCCTCGCGATGCTCCTGAGTCCGGACACTAGCGGCTGGGTCATCGCGCTTCCGCTTGTGTTGTATGGCGTGGGCTTGGGGTTCGCATCTGCGCAGTTGACGGGCACGGTCTTGAGCGAGATACCGGTAGCGAATTCGGGGCAGGCATCTGCTACCCAGAGCACGGTCCGCCAGATCGGCTCCTCCCTCGGCACCGCGGTTTCTGGTTCCGTCTTTTCCGTCGCCCTAGCACTGGCGTTGCCGAAGGCGCTCGAAGACATCGACGTCGTCGGCCCAGCCGCAGATGCCATGGCGGAAGCTACCCGCCAGTCCGCGGGCTCGAGCATCGCAGGACTTCGCGCACAGGGCGCGGCTGGACCCTTTGGGGAACAGACAACAGCGTTGGTGCAGGCGTTGAGCGAAGGCATGAGTGATGCAGCTCGATGGTCGCTTCTGGCCGCAGTGATGTTCTTGGTACTCGGTGTCTTTGGTGCGTTGCAGGTTCAAAAGGCCGCGAAGAGCTAAGAAGGTGAGGCGGGGCTACAGGAGCGTTACGCTGGTCTCGGCAGACCGTCCGGTAGCGAGGGTAGGCTCGGCAGCATTCCCAGAAGAGTGCTCGAGGGCAATGAAAACCTAAGGAGAAGGATGATGAAGAAGCTCATCAACTCGCCGGACAGCGTAGTAGAGGAATCCGTGGAGGGCTTTGCTTTAGCACACGGTGACATAGTCACTCGATCCACCGATCCTCTCTTTGTGTCCCGCTCGCAGAAGAAAGAAGACGGCAAGGTAGCCATAGTCTCCGGGGGCGGTTCTGGACATGAGCCGCTGCATGCCGGCTTCGTTGGCTACGGCATGTTGGATGCAGCAGTGCCCGGTGCCATGTTTACATCGCCAACGCCGGACGCAATCCAAGCGGCCACGGAGGCAGCTAATGCCGGGGCGGGGGTGCTCTACATCGTCAAGAACTACACCGGCGATGTTCTCAACTTCGACACCGCGGCGGAGCTGGCGGAATTCGATGATATTGAGGTCAGCCAGGTCATCGTGGACGATGATGTTGCGGTGGAGGATTCCACTTTTACAGCTGGTCGCCGCGGTGTTGCCGGCACACTGTTGGTAGAAAAGCTGGCGGGTGCTGCAGCCGAGCGCGGTGATGATCTCGCGGCGGTGGCCGCTGTGGCGAAGAAGGTGGTAGAAAACACCGCGACCATGGGCGCAGCGCTGAGTGCCTGCACGGTGCCACACGTGGGCAAGCCCTCCTTTGACCTCGGGGAAGACGAAGTCGAGCTCGGCGTGGGTATTCATGGGGAGCCGGGCCGCAAGGAAATTCCGTTGGTCTCTGCCGACGACGTAACTGACCATCTGCTTGATCCGGTGTTGGCAGACCTTAAGCTGGGTGATGGGGAGCGTACCATTGTCCTTGTCAACGGCATGGGTGCTACTCCGGCGTCCGAGCTGTACGTGGTCTACCGTCGTGTGGCTCAGCGTCTGAAGGACGCGGGTGTTAGCATCGAGCGTTCCCTCGTGGGTAACTTCGTTACTAGTCTAGATATGGCCGGTTGCTCCGTTACAGTCATGCGCGCGGACGAGGAAGACCTTGAGCTTTTTGATGCCCCGTGCCACACCACCGCACTACGCCAAGGAATGTAATTATGACCGACAATGCAACTTTGACAACAGCGTGGGCCCAGGCATGGATGAAAAACTGCGCCGCAGCGGCACACGAACACCGCGAGGAACTCATCGAGCTTGACCGCGCCATCGGGGATAGTGACCATGGCGCAAACGTCGACCGCGGTTTCCGAGCTGTCGCGGAGAAAGTGGATTCGGATATCTCACCGGAGACGTCTCACGTTGCTGATGTGTTGAAGCTGACGGCAAAGACGCTTATGTCCACCGTTGGTGGCGCCTCTGGTCCATTGCTGGGAACCGCTTTCTTACGCGCGGCTAAGGCCGCAGGCTCTGGAGAGATCGATGCGCCTACGACGGCCGCTCTCATTGAGGCCGCGCTTGAGGGAATAGCCACCCGTGGTAAGGCCTCTGAAGGCGAGAAGACAATGGTCGATGCCTGGGCGCCGGCCGCACGGGCCGCTCGCGCTGCGGCGGATGCCGCACAGAGCCCCGATCAAGTGCTGCGCGCGGCTGCCGACGCCGCAGCAACAGGCGCGGAAGCGACTATCCCGATGGTGGCCACGAAAGGCCGCGCTTCCTACCTAGGGGAGCGTTCTGCTGGACACAAGGATCCGGGCGCTACATCCTCGGCACTTTTCATCGCTGCGGCTGCGGGCGCCGCCGAAACCCTCAAGGAGGAAGCATAGGATATGGCACAGCCCCGCGTTGGACTCGTTCTCGTATCACACTCGGCAAAGCTCGCTGAAGGTCTGACTGAGCTTGCTGCTCAGATGGCTCCTGACGTGACCATCCTTCCTGCCGGTGGTCTGGAGGAGGGCGGCATCGGAACGTCCTTTGACCTCGTCGAAGGGGCTATCAGCCACGCACGTGGCCAAGGCCTTAGCGTGGTTGTCCTCACCGATTTAGGCTCGGCCACGATGACCGTTGAGTCCGTTCTCGAGTTCCTTGACGAAGACACGGTGACGTTTGTCGATGCCCCCTTGGTCGAATCCACTATTGCAGCAGCCACCGCCGCTCAGCAGGGCGATGGACTCGCCGCCGTGATCAAAGCCGCGGAACGCGCCATCGAAGTCTTCGCTCCGAAGCAGCCCTCAGCCACTGCGTCTGCAGCCGAGGATGACCTAGCAACAAACGCTGATGGGTACTCGCTGACAGTGACTGTGGCCGATGAGGCGGGTCTGCATGCACGTCCGGCGTCAAGGATTGCAGAGCTGGCGGCGGAAGCGGCAGGGGATGTCACCCTCTCCTGTGACGGAGAGTCGGCAGAGGCAGACTCTGCAATGATGCTGATGTCTCTCGGGGTATCCCAGGGCGCTTCGGTGACCATCAGCGGAGATGTTTCCGATAAAGACGTTATCGATCGGATCGCCACAGCCATTGAGCTGGGGATCGAAGGCTAGAAAGCCCTTGGGTTTGCCGGCTGTATAGGGCAAAGAAAAAGCGGCGAGGAGGGATAAACCTCCTCGCCGCTTTATTTCTTCAGTTTGCTTAGTCCAGGTAGTCGCGCAGCACCTGGGAACGCGATGGGTGGCGCAGCTTAGACATGGTCTTCGACTCGATCTGGCGAATACGCTCGCGGGTAACGCCGTAGACTTGGCCAATTTCGTCTAAAGTGCGCGGCATGCCATCGGTCAGGCCGAAGCGCAGGCGAACCACGCCGGCCTCGCGCTCAGAAAGGGTAGTGAGCACATCTTGGAGCTGGTCCTGCAGCAAAGTGAAGGACACAGCGTCGACGGCAATGACGGCCTCGGAATCCTCGATGAAATCACCGAGCTGGGAGTCACCCTCATCACCGATGGTCTGGTCCAAGGAAATAGGCTCGCGGGCATACTGCTGGATCTCCAGCACCTTTTCCTCGGTGATGTCCATTTCCTTCGCCAGCTCCAGAGGGGTAGGCTCGCGGCCCAAGTCCTGCAACAGCTCACGCTGGATACGGCCCAGCTTGTTGATGACCTCCACCATGTGCACCGGAATGCGAATGGTACGGGCCTGGTCCGCCATGGCGCGGGTGATGGCCTGGCGAATCCACCACGTGGCATAAGTGGAGAACTTATAACCCTTGGTGTAGTCGAATTTCTCAACGGCACGGATCAGGCCCAAGTTGCCTTCCTGGATGAGGTCCAAGAATGCCATGCCGCGGCCTGTGTAGCGCTTAGCCAAGGACACGACGAGGCGGAGGTTCGCTTCGAGGAGGTGGTTCTTTGCCTTGCGTCCATCACGGGCGATGGCGCGCATATCGCGCTTCTCCATGGGGGAGAGCTTGGCGGCCTTGTCGCCCTCGGCGCGGGCCTTTTCCATCTCATCCATGCGGTATTGAGCGTATAAGCCTGCCTCGATGCGCTTGGCCAGGGATACCTCCTGCTCTGCGTTGAGCAGGGCGACCTTGCCGATTTGCTTCAGGTAGGCACGGACAGAGTCTGCCGAGGCAGTTAGCTCTGCATCCTTGCGAGCCTGGCGCAGGGCTGCGGACTCATCCTCATCCCAGACAGATGAGCCGTCATCTTCTTCTTCAGAGTCCTCGCCCTCGAGGTCGTCATCGTCGTCACCGAACTCGTCGTCCTCGTCCAACTCTGCGTTGTCCGGATCGAAGTCGATATCGGCATCGTCGTTGGTTTCGGCATCCAACTCGTCGTTCTGATCCTCTGCGAGCTCTTCGGCAGATTCAGAGCTTTCAGGCGAGGTTGCCTTCTTGGCCGCCGACTTGCGCACAGTCTTCTTGGCGGTTTTCTTCGTCGCCTTCTGCGCAGACTTGCGAGTTGTCTTCTTGGCAGCCTTCTTGGCGGTCTTTTTAGCCGTCTTTTTAGCCGTTTTCTTCGCAGTCTTTTTCGCGGTTTTCTTAGCCGTCTTCTTGGCTGTCTTTTTTGCCGTCTTCTTGGCGGTCTTCTGTGCAGGTGCAGATGCCTCGGAGGCGCTCTCGCCCTCGCCGAGTACCTGGTCTGAAGAATCAGTGGCTGCCACGTACGCCCTTTCGACTTGCTCTTTGAGTGGAAACTATGGGGACGCGCAAGTTTATCGCGACTAGTCCCCGATGCTAGCCCGCCTCCGTAATGAGCAAGGGAGGCGCGCCGCTGGATATTCGATAATCGACAGCCCAGTATAGATCATTTTTGTCACTAGGCGGTGACTGGGGTCGACTGGGGAAGATAGGGTCTGCTCGGTTTATGGGCGAATGCCTTCCTTCGCTGCCATTGCGGCCCCGACGATGCCCGCGCGATTGCGGAGCTGAGCTGCAACGACTGGGGTTTCGATGCTCAGGTGCTCGCCCCACTTGTCAAACTTTCGAGAGATTCCACCGCCGATGACAAAAGCTGAGGGGTTAAAAAGCGCCTCGTATTCATGGAGTACTCGGTTGACGCGCTTTGCCCAATGCTTAGTCTTGAGCCCCTCACGATCCTTGACTGCGGACGAGGCTTGGTGCTCTGCCTCCTTTTCCCCGACGATGAGGTGGCCGATCTCCGTATTAGGGAAGAGCTGGCCATCTAGTAGGAAGGCAGAGCCGATGCCGGTGCCTAGCGTAAGGAAGATAACGGGGCCGGAGCGCGCGACGTCATCGCCGTAGGCCACCTCGGCGAGGCCGGCTGCGTCGGCGTCGTTAAGCACAGTACAAGGAGCAGCGAGGTACTTGCCCAGCAAGTCCTGTGCATCGACCCCGATCCATGACTTATCAATATTCGCTGCGCTGCGAATAATCTGTTCTTTGACCACCGCGGGCATGGTGATTCCGACAGGACCGTCCCAGTTCTTCTCAGCGACGATCTGCGCGATTACCGTGGCCACGGCGTCGGGGGTGGCAGGCTGTGGCGTGGCGATCTTGAGGCGGTCGCCGACGAACCCTCCTGTCGCGAGGTCTACTACGGCACCTTTGATACCGGAGCCTCCAACATCGATGCCGAAGACATGGCCATGGTGCTGGGGGCTCGGATTCGTGTCCTGCTGCTGTGATTCTTGCACGGTCATACCGACAGTCTATGTTTAGCCGCCCGATGATGTGGTGATACTTCAGCATTTAAGCCGAAGGTGTGGGGGACAATACTTCGATTTTCGCTGTCCGATGCATCGTGCCCCAATGCATATTGGGTGGGGTGTGAGGAGCTTTACCCAGAAAAATTTTCCACGATACGAAAGGTGCAAACGCACAGCTTAGAACCATGAAAGCAGGAGCGGAGGGGGTATTAGGGTGAGCCGCATGGTGCCCCCATGGCGGGGCGAGTGTGACACGCGGGCCTGTGTGGTTTAGGATGCCGTCGATAAATACACGTACCTATCTATCTGACTCACAGAGGCAAGCATTATGGCCACCGATTATGACGCACCGCGTCGCCGCGCTGAAGATGAGCTCGAGGCTGATTCCCTCGAGGGCCTGAAGGCGGCTGAAAATGACAACAACGGCATGGATGACGATGGCGAAATCGTCGAGGCTTTTGAGCCGCCGTCAGTAGACCTGACGGGCGAGGAGCTCAACGTCACTGTCGTGCCGCGCAAGGAAAACGAGTTCACCTGTTCCGTGTGCTACTTGGTGCAGTCCAATAAGCGCCTGGACCACGAAGAAGACGGGCAGCCCGTCTGCATGGACTGCGCTTAGCTCATTGGTCGGCCAATTGGTTGAACCAATGAGCTAACGAGCTTCCTGATTCTGCACGCGGCGTTTAAGCCTTGGCAGCAGCGGCCTGTTCGGGCACGAAGGCCGCAAGTAGCTCGTCGGGGTTCTTTGAGCCAATGAGCCAATAAGGTGTTGGGTCCTCTGGGTCATCGAGGACAAGCATCACATGTTCTGGTACCCAGCCATGTGTCACAAGGAATGCAGCGGGATCGAGCTGTGGGCCCAACGCATTGCGACGCGCGGTGGCCGGCACCGCGGTGCTTCGGGCGACAACATCATGTGGCAGCTGCGCATCCTTCACGGTGAGCCACCGCGTGCCGTCGGTATCCTGTTCCACCTGCACCACCGTGTTGGACCATGCTAAGAGGACCCACGCGGCGATGGCGCTGAGCAGAATAGCGGGGATGATGACCCACATGATTCCGCGGTTGAGGCTGACCGTGGCTGTAGAGATCACCACAACGGCGGCCGCCATCAACCACCAGTGCCACGGCACCCACTGGCGCTCGCGGTAAAGGATGACGGGGGATTCGGCAGCCGCCGAGGGGGAAGCAGACGAAGAACTCGAAGACATGGCCTCAGAGTCTAGTCGTCTGGGGAGGGGAGAACCCAACGCGCCGAGTAGACATAGCCTCCAGGCCCCAGCCCGTGGGTGCGGCACGGTGGGAGCAAGGTAGGCTGGGCCGCGTGAATGAGCAACATCCCCTCGTAGAACCGGTAAGTCCTTTTGGTCAGATTCAGGTAAAGCGCCTTGATAAGGAGCTTCCGCTGCCGCAGCGCGCCCACCGTGGCGATGCCGGCGCGGATCTCTATGCTGCGCACGATGTCACTCTGCGTCCCGGCCAGCGGGCTTTGGTTGGCACGGGTATAGCCCTTGCCCTGCCGATGGGCACGGTCGGCTTGGTTCACCCTCGGTCCGGCTTGGCAGCCAAGCATGGGATTTCCGTGGTCAACACGCCAGGCACCATCGATGCGGAGTACCGCGGTGAGATTAAAGTCTGCCTTATTAACCACGACCCAGTAGAGACCTTTGAGGTTGAGCGGGGAATGCGTATTGCCCAACTCCTTGTGCAACGCGTGGAGTTGGTCGGTTTCCGTGAGGTTGAGGAACTCGATGAGACCGCTCGCGGTGAAGGCGGTTACGGCTCCACTGGCGTCAACTGACTCGAATAGACCAGTAACACACACGAATTAAGGAAGGCATAAACCATGGCGATGTGGCCCTTTGGCAAAAAGAAGAAGGACGAGAATAAGACCGAGGACGCGGGGAAGAACCCGGATCTCCGTCAGGACGAGGCTGCTCCGGAGGCAGCAGAGACCGTAGCCGATACCGCTGCCTCGGCTCCTGCCGAATCCAGCGCTGGCCTAGTCCGCGAAGCCAACGATGATTCTCATGGTGTTACCGGGATTAAGGCCGTGGCACATGATGCCATCAACGGGGACATGGGGCCCTACGACGGCGATAACGTTGATATTGCCGAGTTCAACTTTGAGGACTTCTCGGTTGGTTTGCTGGACCTAGGTTCCATGCGCATCCCGCTGCCGAAGGGCTCGCAGGTCCAGGTGGAGATGGGCCAAGACGGCCCGCGCATGCTCCACATCCTTACGCCGCACGGCCGCATGACCCCCGTAGCCTTTGCCGCGCCGCGCACGCCAGGGCAATGGGCGGAATCTGCGGAGGATATCGTCCAAGGCTTGGAAGCCGATGGTTTTGCCGCGCACCCAGAGGACGGGCCTTGGGGATCTGAAATTGTTGGATCCAGCGACAAAGGCGGGATCCGCATTATCGGCGTGGAGGGGCCGCGGTGGATGTACCGATTGACCCTGGCCGCCCCGGCGGGCAAGGAAGAAGAGCTCGCAACGCTGGGGCGTGAAGTCGTCGCCCGTACCTTCATCTACCGTGGTGAGGAGCCTATCCTGGCCGGAAGTTCGCTTCCTGTTATGCTGCCGCAGCAACTGGCTGAGCAAGTTCAGCAGGCCCTGAAGGAGCGCCAGCAGCAGGCTGCCGATGCCGACAACACTGCAACACCGGAGGCCGCATCAGCTACCGAGGGCGTCGAGAACGCCGCGGAGGCCCAAGCCCGCGAACAGCTGCGGGAGCTCGAAGACAACGAGAAGAACTAAAACTTTAAACGTTGTTTTCTCTCCCCGGCACTAGCGAAAAGGATTCTTAAAACACGTGACCACCCCTACGCCTGAAGAGCACGATTTCACTGAGCGCGGCGCCGCCCCTAGCCCCGCAGATACCGCGGGGCCGAGTACCGATACGTCACCGCAGGCAACGGCCGTGGTCCCGGATGCCGAGGTGGAACCATCGTTGCTCGAACAGATGGGAGGCCTGACTGGGCTCGTGTCCGCGACCCTACCGGTGCTGGTTCTCATCCCAGTCAACAACGTCTGGGGCCTGGGACCAGCGCTGGCTGCGGCGCTCGGCGTGGCATTGGCCATTAGCGTGTGGCGTTTGGCCCGCAAAGAGACCCTGCAGCCGGCTGTTTCCGGCCTGTTGGGCGTAGCTATCTGCGCCGCTATTGCCTGGTTTACAGGG
This sequence comes from Corynebacterium sp. HMSC069E04, assembly GCF_001813175.1. Lineage (NCBI taxonomy): Bacteria > Bacillati > Actinomycetota > Actinomycetes > Mycobacteriales > Corynebacteriaceae > Corynebacterium > Corynebacterium sp. HMSC069E04. Next base: position 96,009 of record NZ_KV811687.1, read on the forward strand.
GATGCCAAGGGCTATTTCCTTTATGGAATCTGGATGTCGCTCGTGCTGTTCATCGTGGCGGTGGTCTCTATCATCGCGCGCTGGCCACTCGTGGGCGTGGTCTGGAAGGGCCTGAACGGCGATGACATGGGGTGGCGCACAGTACCGAAGGCACGGCGGGCCTATGCCTTAGCAACAGCGGGGTGGGCCGCAGTCTTCATCGCCCGGTTCATAGTGCAGCGCGCGCTGTACGACGCCGACGAGACCACAACCCTCGGCATCGTCCGCATCCTCATGGGCTGGCCGCTGACCGGTATCGTCACCATCTTGACTGTTTGGATGGTGCGTCGCGCCAACGCTGTTGTTGAGGAAGCGCAGGGCTCCGGAATTACACAAGGAGAAAACTCATGACTAAGACTGAGCGGAACGCTGAGAGCGCAGCCATCACCAAAGGCCAGTCTTTCGGTACCTCCATCGAGCGCATGGGGCACGGCGGTGTCGGAATCGGCGCAGCACCCGACGGGCGTGTGTGTTTTGTCCCCGGCGCTTTTCCCGGAGACCAGGTAGCAGTGACGGCTACCAAGGTGAAGAAATCTTTCGTGGAAGCCGAAATTGATGCTGTGCTCAAGGCAAGCCCTGACCGCGTTGAATCTGCCTGCCCGGCGGCACAGCGTGGTGCCGGGTGCTGCGACTTCGCTGAGCTAGACCTAGCGGCGGAGCCGGGAATCAAGGTCGCAGTCTTGCGGGATCAGCTGCGCCGGGTAGGACGCCTTGAGAGTATTCCAGAAATTGAGCCTATTGATGTGGCGCCCCAGCGAGGGTGGCGCACGCGGGTCCGGTTGGGCGTCGACCAGCAAGGCCGTGCTGGTGTGCGCAAGCGCGGATCCACAGAACTGGTTACGGACGTGGCGTGCAGCCAGCTAGTACCGGGCCTTGTCAGCGGTCTGGTCGGTCCTGGAGCCCGCACATTTAGCCCTGGCGCGGAGGTCATTGCGGTCATGGACAGCGACGGTAACCGCCACGTCGTGGAAACCCGGAAGGCGCCGCGCGGCCGGAGGATCGAGACTATTCGGGAGACCATCGAGGCGCCGACGCAAGACGTAGTTCAACGCGCTGATGGCCACGAGTTTCACTTCCCACCCACCGCCTTTTGGCAAGCACACATCGGCGCACCTGATGTCTACACACGGCTTGCGCGTCAGTGGCTCGCGGCTGAAGGCGAGGCCGAAGAACACGAAGCAACGAAGGGATCCGAGGTCACAGCAGTAGCGTGGGATCTCTACGGAGGAGTAGGGCTATTCGTTCCCGCGCTGGCTGAAGTCACTGCACCTGAGGGTGGGCACGCCACGGTGTATTCCGTCGATTACTCGCCGGCGGCTGCGGCAGCGCAGCCGGGCCTTTCAGGAATTGATGTGCACTTCCGGACAGCTAAGGTGGAGCAGGCCGCAAGCCAGCTGCCGCGGCCAACAACGGTCATTTTGGATCCTCCGCGTACCGGTGCGGGTGTTGAGGTGGTGGACGCCATTGCCGCTGCGGCGCCGCAGCGCGTCCTCCACATTGGCTGTGACCCCGCTACGTTTGCGCGTGATATCGCTGCATGGTCCGAGCGCGGCTACCGCATGGAGCGCCTAGCTATGGTGAATGCCTTTCCGGGAACACACCATTTTGAGACCTTGGCACTGCTGGTTCCTGCGGCATAAGGCAGGATGCATCCGCGGCGGAAGATCCCGGGGTAATGATTGACGTGTCACGCGTATAAGCGGGTACGGTGGTAGAGAAGAAAACGATCGATGAAGGGGTTTAAGGCAAGCTCTATGGGCATTCTGGATTCCATTCAATCACCAGGCGATCTCAAAGCCCTGAGCAAGACGCAACTGGTTGAGCTCGCGGCGGATATCCGCCAGCGCTTGATTGAGAAGGTGTCCGCCACGGGCGGTCACCTCGGGCCCAACCTGGGCGTTGTGGAGCTCACGGTGGCGATCCACCGCGTCTTCGACTCCCCGCGGGACCCCGTCGTCTTCGATACCTCGCACCAGTCTTATGTGCACAAGATGCTCACCGGCCGTGCCAACCAGTTTGATTCCTTGCGCCAGAAGGGCGGCTTATCCGGGTACACGGACCGTGGGGAATCGGAACATGACTGGACCGAATCCTCGCACGCTTCTGCAGCGCTATCCACGGTGGACGGCCTTTCCAAGGCTTTCAAGATTCGCGGTGAATCGCACCGCAATGCCGTGGCAGTCGTCGGTGATGGTGCCCTCACCGGTGGCATGTGCTGGGAGGCATTGAACAACATCTCTGCGGATAAAGACCGCAACGTCGTCATCGTCGTTAACGACAATGGCCGCTCCTATTCGCCGACCATTGGCGGCCTTTCGGAGAACCTCGGGCGTATTCGTGCACAGCATGGTTATGACGAGTTCATGGAGTTGGGCAAGAAACGCCTGAAGTCGATGGGTTGGGTAGGCGAGCGTACCTTTGATGCTCTGCACGCGGTCAAGGAGGGCGTAAAGTCCACCGTTCTGCCTACCGAGATGTTCCCAGAGTTGGGAATCAAATACATTGGCCCCATTAATGGCCACGATATCGACGCGGTGGTCCGGGCACTGAGTTATGCCCGGGACTATGACGGTCCCATCATCGTGCACACCGTCACGGAGAAGGGGCATGGCTTTGCCCCGGCGGTCAATGAGCCGAAGGACCAGATGCACTCCACCGGAGCTATCGACCCGGTCACCGGTGTCTCCAAGGGGCAAAAGCAGCCGGGATGGACTGCGGCCTTTTCCGAGGAACTCATCAAGGCCGGTCATGCGCGCGAGGATATCGTGGCTATTACCGCTGCTATGGCGGGGCCGACGGGTCTTGCGCCCTTCCAGGAGGAATTCCCGGAGCGATTCTTCGACGTTGGCATCGCCGAACAGCATGCCATGGCCTCCGCCTCCGGTCTGGCGCTGGCCGGAATGCATCCGGTAGTGGCGGTGTACTCCACCTTCCTTAACCGTGCAGTGGACCAAGTCGTCATGGACATCGCGCTGCTCAAGCTGCCCGTCACCATCGTGCTCGACCGCGCCGGTGTCACGGGCTCTGATGGCCCTTCGCACAACGGAGTGTGGGACATGGCGTTGATGAGCATCGTCCCGGGGATGCGCATTGCCGCGCCGCGCGATGGCGCACGCCTGCGTGAGCTCTTTAATGAGGCCATCGCTATTGAGGATGGCCCCACGGTGGTGCGCTTCCCCAAGGGCAACCTCCTTGATGACCGCGACGAACTCAAGCGCCTCGATGACGGGGTAGATATCCTGAGCTATTCCGATGCTGCTGCGGCGGAAGCCACTGATGTACTTATCGTCGCTATCGGTGCCATGAGTGCGCGTTCCCTGGGAGCAGCTGAGCTGCTCGAAGCCCAAGGCTTCAACGTCACCGTCGTGGATCCGCGCTGGCCGGTGCCGGTCCCGCAATCCATCGTTGCACTCGCTGCTGATCATGATCTTGTGGTCACGGTAGAGGATGGCCTCTTGCGGGGCGGCGTGGGTTCCATGGTGGCGGAAGCACTCGACGCCGCGGATGTGGATACCCCAGTCCACCGCCTTGGTGTTCCTGGGTGCTTCCCCAAGCATGCCAGCCGCGGAGAAATCCTTGAGGAATTCGGGTTGACCCCGGAGGGAATCACGGACTCCGTGAATGAGTGGGTAGCTGCTCGGAGCTAGAGGCGCGGTGGCATAGAGCGTATTCGCGCTAGACCGCGACGCAGGAGCGGCGCGGATAGCTCTACCTGCCATTCGCGCGCACCTTGGGAACGCAGGAAATCGGGGATATCGGCGTCTGCTGCGATTTCGCCCGCCACACCGCCTTCAGGTCCGCAGGCCGCCCAGACTACAGCGCGGACCAAGCTGGGTTTGAGGATCAGCTCGTAGCTCATGCCCAGCTCTTCACCGAGAGCCTCGAAATCACTACGGATCTCGGTATAGAGCTGCCACAGCTCGGGGAAATCTCGGTTAAAAGCTGATTTGGAAGGAACCGGGCGTGGGCTGCGCAACGCCTTCGGCCACTGCTGGCGCGGGCTAGCAAGGGCGGCCTCGACGGCATCGAACCAGCGCAAGGTGGCGCCGCCGCGGCGGCGGGGGAAGCCTTTAACTTGATTGATTTCGTGCGGCGACCGGGGCACGCGGCGCGCGATGTCGACGAGCACACGGTGCGACAGTACTCGGTTAGGGGCGATGTCTTGGGAGCGGGCGATGGATTCGCGTCGCTGCCACAGTTCACGGGCTACCACGAGTTGCTCTCGGGAGCGCAGAGAGGAGACACCCTTGAGGGCCCGCCACGACCTAGGTTCAGGCCCAGTGATGCGGGCGTGGTCTTCGACAATCCTCTCAAACTCTTCATAAGCCCAGTCGAGCTTGTCCTGTTCCGCAAGAATATCTCGCAGTGTCACGGCGAGCTCGTTGAGAAGCTCCACGTCGAGCGCCGCATAATTGCGCCACTTCCGCGGGATGGGGGTTTCGGACCAGTCGGAATCGCCGTAGCCTTTTTCCAGTTCAACGTCGAAAAGCTCCAGCACCATTGCGGCCAAGTTAGGGTGTGCGAAACCGGCGAAGCGGGCAGCTAACTCGGTATCGAACAGCATGCCCGGGTATAGGCCCAGCCACGCTAGGCTCGGGAGATCGGAAGGGGCGGCATGGACCACCCACTTTTGCCCATTGAGCACCGGTGCGAGTGCTGCGCGGAGCTCATCGCGGTGGTGCTCCGGGGCGAACAAGAACGTGCCTGCACCCTCCCGGCGGATTTGCACGAGGAAGGCGCGGTCATCAAAACGGTAGGACGAGGCGCGTTCGGTGTCGATGGCAAACGGCCCGGTGCCCGCAGCTAAGCGGGCGGCACCGGCTTGAAACTCACGGGGAGAAAGGAGGACTTTCGGCGTCCCATCAACCGGTACCTGGCGCAATTCGCTCATCTTAGCGTCCGAGTTCGGCTACGCCCTCTGGCGGCAAACCAGCGACGAGAGAGAGGACTTGCGCAAAAGCTTCGACGTGTGGGGCGAGATCCAGGCCGGAGGCAGTCCACGAGGCGCGCATTTCTAATTGGTAGGCGCGCGGTGGTCCGCCAATTTCGCCGAAACGAACGGAAGCGGTCGAGGTGACGGTGCCTCCCAAATTCGTATGAGTAGCTTCGCGCACGTCGAGGGATTCAGTGAGCCATTCCCAGGCGACGTCGGGAAGCAGCGGGTCCCCGGCGACGGCATCGTCCAAGTCTGCCTGGATGTAGGCCACCAGGCGCATCGCACCTTCCCAGGCTTCCTCAGCGCCTGGGTCGTGCAACAGGATGAGGCGGCCGAAGGCATCGCCTTCAGAGTCAGTAGGAATAAGGTCCCCGTGTTCTGTGCGCTCAACCTCGAGGCCAATGGCGTGGCTGAATGGAGCCAGGCGTTGCGGTGGGCGGATGGTGCCCAAGGTGATTTCGGGGCGCAGCTGTGCGGTATGGAGGGACTCGACGGCCTCCGTGAAGGCGGTCGGAGTGCTCGGCTCCGCAGGGCGCGATTCGGCGGAAGAGGCGGCGGCGCGATCGTGCAGGTTGGTCGGTGCCCCTGCGAGGTTGCGCGAAGAAACGTCGGAATTGCTCACGGGGATCAAGGTATAAGCTCCGCCCGTGTGGCGGTGGAAGGCGCGCCGAAAAGCTAGTGGCGCGCGGAGGCGCCTCCAACTTATGATGGATAAGAAACTCTGTCGGTTGAAAGAAGGAGAAAGGCATGTCGAAGGTCAACTTCGCCGAGCTCAACAAGGTCCAGCGCTACTCGCAGCACGCGGTATTTCAGGTGTTCCCGGGTGCGTTGGGCACGGAGCGCGAGGAGATCGTTGCGCAGGCGCAGAAGTTCTTCTCTGAGCTCGAGGAAGCAGGCGTGGTTACCGTTCGCGGTATCTATGACCTGTCCGGAATGCGCGAGAGCGCTGATTACATGATTTGGTGGCACGCGGAAGAATTCGCCGACATCCAGAAGGCTTTCGCGGATTTCCGCCGCGAGACCGTCCTGGGCCAGGTTTCTGAGGTGACGTGGGTAGGAAATGCTTTGCACCGCCCGGCGGAGTTCAACAAATCTCACCTGCCGTCCTTCATCATGGGCGAAGAACCTGGCGAGTGGATTTCTGTCTATCCCTTCGTGCGTTCCTACGACTGGTACACCATGGATGAAGAAAAGCGCCGCCGCATCCTCATGGAGCATGGCATGCAGGGCCGTGATTACCCGGATGTGCGCGCAAACACCGTGCCGGCCTTCGCGCTGGGTGACTATGAGTGGATCCTGGCCTTTGAGGCCCCAGAGCTGCACCGCATCGTGGACCTGATGTACCTGATGCGCTACACCGAGGCTCGCCACCACGTGCGTGAGGAAATTCCCTTCCACACCGGCCGCCGCGTGAAGGACGTCGCTGAGCTCATCGCTATCCTGCCTTAAGAGCTGCGATAATTCGCGGTAGCGGCAGCGAAAGGCACCGGAAGCCGGTTGAGGGTCTAGTCCTCGACCGGCTTTTCTTCTAGGTCGAGGCAGATGGAATTAATGCAGTAGCGCAGGTCCGTCGGCGTATCGTAGCCTTCGCCTTCGAAGACGTGTCCAAGGTGGGACTCGCAGTTAGCACACAGCACCTCGATGCGGCGCATGCCCAGTGAATTGTCTTCACGCTCAATGATGGCGTCGCCGGCCAAAGGGGAGAAGAAGGACGGCCAGCCGCAGTGCGACTCGAACTTTTCCGTGGAGCGGAAGAGCTCGGCACCGCAGGCACGGCAGGAGTACACACCCTCGGTGGTGGTGTTGGTGTATTCACCGACGTGCGGTGCCTCGGTGCCAGCCTCGCGCAGGACGTGGTATTCCTCCGGACTTAGGCGCTTGCGCCATTCAGTATCAGCAATGAGCTTGAAATCAGTCATGCAGGGATTTTATCGCTCGCTTGAGGCTTGGGGCTAGTGCCTCGCTCCGCAGCCCACCAGCCGGCCACCGAGGCGGCGGTGACCACAATGAGCAGTCCCCACCCAAGGGTAGCGATAAAGACGCTCATCCAGTGCGCGGCGGTGGGCATGCTGGACGACGTCCACTCGAGCGGCGCCAAGAATAAAAATGCGGCCAACCATGCTCCCCACGTGTGGAAGACCGAGCGCGCAAGTACCACCGTAAACAGCATGGGGATAAGCCACATGGAGTAATACTGCTGACCCAGGGAGGAAAGGAAGAAGATGCCGACCATGATGGCACCACTGGTGCTCAGCGCCCAGAAGGTGGGCTCACTGTCGTGCCAGCGCAGCAGACCGAGGATCGCCACTGCCGCAAGTACTGCGAAGAGCAACCAGATGGGATAGTAGATGATGCCGGGGAGATCGAAGTAGGCGCGCACGCCCGGCCACGAGGCGTTGGCATAATCGCGCGTGGTGGACAGGTAAGGCACAAGGTTGGCGCGGAAGCCCTCCACGCCGGGGACGAACGGCCAGGCTGCAAGGTTGACTACCAAAGGTACGGCTACGCCCAAGCCTACAGTGAGCCAGCGCTTGCGGACGAGGGCGAGGAAGAGCAGCGGGGCAAATTGTGGTTTGACCAGAATTGCCAGTCCGATGCACAAGCCAGCGGCCCAGCCGTGTTTATCCAACAAGGCTAAGAACGCCACCATCGCGAGCAGCAATAAACCGTTGATGTTGGTAAAGACCAACGTGTTGATGACTGATTCGGTAGCGAAGGCTGCGGCGATGCTGACCGGCCACAGCGGGCCCCGCAGGCTGTGGCCTACAAAGCGGGTCAACACGGCTAGTGCAGCGATGATGGCGGCGGCGTTGGCCAGAATGAAGGCGATGCGCGCGTGTTCCTCGGACACGATCCCCAAGGGGGACAGGAGGACCGTGGCGCCTGGGTTATACAGGTAGAGCGGTTCGACGAAGGAATAGTTCTGTTCATAGACCGGGGTGCCCACCCACAGGTTCCGGATCGCGCGGTAGACGGTGCCGAAATCATCAGTCACCGTGCCGTTGAAGGCGAGCACGAACACGCGATGGAAAACCAAGACGATGGCGGCGGGCCACGCGGCGGCCGTCCACAGTCGCGCGGAATCAGCGAATGTGGAATCTGAGGGTGAGGGAGCCGGAGAAGTCACGGCAGCACAGTTTACGGGGTCTGAGTGCGCCGGTAGCGCAGAAACACCGTGTTGTCGACGGCGGTGACGTTCTCTAGCTCGAGCTTGAGCGCGGGGGAGGTGGCCTCGCCGTCAACGACTGGCTTTTCGACGGAAGGGGAAAGGTGCGGATCAAGCGTCAAATACAGCTTGTCTACGAGGCCTTCTGCGATAAAGGCGGAGTAGACGGATGGCCCACCTTCACAACTGATGCGGCGCGCGCCCTGGGCGCGGAGGGCAGCAATAGCCTCGCTCATGGTTCCGGTACCTGTGCTAACGACTTCGGCACCAGCGTCGGCTAAGCGCCGTGCCTCGAGTGAAGATGCGCGTTCTGCGGGGGTAAGCACGAGGGGGCCAGCTGCAATGAAGTCCTCGAAGCCGGAAAAATCGAGGGAGTGGCTGAAGACGGCGAGACGGGTATTTGACGCCGGCCCATAATCTTCTGCTTTCACCGTGGCTGAGCCGACGACGGCAACGTCCGCCCACTCGCGTAGGGCGGCAAAGAGTTCAGCGTCGGTGTCGTTGCCCATCGGTTCGGAGGTGCCATCGATGGTGGCGGAGCCGTGGAGCGTACTCACCGCAATTAAGCGGATTCCTTCTTGGTCTGGGCCCAGCAGGCGTTCTATTAGCGCAGTGTCACTCATGGCGCCCTACGGTACCTCAAAGGGTGACTATGCCTGGGCTGGGCTGCCCCTGCGCTGGACTGGGCTGTGGGCTGGGCCGGGCTTCAGAAGTTTAGGCGCTCTGGAGCCGCCAAGTGCCGAAACGCAGCGCGGAGGCTCCCCAGTGGAGCAGCAAGAGCACCAGTAAAGCGAAGGACAACCGGTGCCAGCCTTCATCCCATGAACCTAGGCACAGCGTTCCGACTGGGAAGGTCGAACCCCACCAGCCGGGGCCGTAGGGAGCCCACGCGAATACCGCTTGGTAGAAGCAGTACATGGCGAATGCTACGCAGGGTGCTCCGATGGCGAACATGATGATGCCGTAGAGGTGGGCGTCAAAAAGCAAAGTCGAGGCGGCCGTTGATTGACCAACCACGCCCAGCGGGATCCACGCTGTACCAGCAGCTGCGCCGCACGGCCTATCTCGGCGTTGTACAAGAGACCGGTAGCAGTAGGCGAACAGCGGAATTGCCGTGATGAAGGTGAGGAAGAAGCACAGCTCGCCGGCAAAGTGATAGAACTGCCCATGGTTGATAGCCAATTGGCCTGCGGAGGTCGCCGCCACCATAGGGGAAACCAGCGCTAGCCCCCAAGGAAAAGCGGGCTTGTCGTAGTGGTGCGGCTGCTGGAATAACCCCCAGAGCTGCCACAGGCACACCACGACAGAAAGCGGTGCGCCAATCCACCAACTTACTAACTGGAAGGCAACGTTTCCGGTTAACGCAGTCCACGCCGAGCCGCACGCCAGCAGACCCATCGTGTACATCCCCCACGCCGCCATGTTCTGGTGCCGAGGAGGTTCATTCTTTGCCCCCACGGTAAAAATCACCAGCAGCATTGCTGCGATAAGAGCGAAGACAATTTGGCCTACGTCTAAACCATGTAAACCCGACAAAGTTGACGCAATGGAGGTTCCCATCAAGGCGCCTGCCCAGGCTGGGCCAAACTTTGGCAACTGCACGAAAATCATCCTATTCCTGCACTTGTTGCTAGTGAACTTTTATGGAGTAATTGGATAACTGCGCCAGGGGGCAGGCTCGATGTTGTGCAGGCTTGTTCGACCGTGCCGTGTCCCCAACGCGTTAAGGTATGCGTTTAGCTCCGGTGGTCAGTATGAGGCGCAACGAGAAAACACCCCCGCGAGAAAGGATGAATGCAGGTTTATTATCCTCATCATCTCCACGCGGAGGCTTTTATCCAGTACTGCATGTTGCTGACTTGCAGTAATAATGGTGGTCCTAGCTGGGATTGAACCAGCGACCTTTCCGGTGTGAACGGAACGCTCTCCCACTGAGCTATAGAACCTCGGTGCAGGCTTTAAGGTACACCGCGCATATGGAAACCCCTAATCGTCCAGCTCAACCGTGTTTTAATTTGTGGCTTGTCGGCGCTAGAGCCTTGATGGAGTTAATAAGGGGGCTTGCAACCGCCATCCCTGCCGCGTCCGTTGTAACTGCAGTCTCAATCACACTGATGTAATCTGAATCCTGTTGGAAGTCGGGGGATTAGTGCCGTGGGCTGCGGATTTGGAAACTGGGGCGGCGCACGATAAAGTTTCTTCTCGCACCACGGCATACCGGCCGGGAACGTGCAATGCGGATGTAGCGCAGTTGGTAGCGCATCACCTTGCCAAGGTGAGGGTCGCGAGTTCGAGTCTCGTCATCCGCTCCAGCACATGTAGTGCGTGAGGCGGTATCGCCACGGTGGAATGGCCGAGTGGTGAGGCAACGGTCTGCAAAACCGTGCACACGGGTTCGATTCCCGTTTCCACCTCAAGAGCAGGCGCCCAACTCTGGGTGCCGTGAGCGCGTTTAGCTCAGCGGGAGAGCGCTTCCCTGACACGGAAGAGGTCACTGGTTCAATCCCAGTATCGCGCACAAGGACTTAGTCCTAGAAACCGGGCCTGGTTTCGAATGCGGATGTAGCGCAGTTGGTAGCGCAT